>NZ_ATCO01000071.1:0-44610 GCF_000422025.1 Geobacillus sp. WSUCF1
GGCGCGGCTTGCGGCGCCGGCTGCGGAGCGGCGGCCGGCTGGGCGGCAAACGAGGCGACGTCTTGTTTGCGCACGCGTCCAAGCGGATCAACGGTCGGCACTTGCGTCAAGTCGATCCCTTTTTCACGCGCCATTTTCCGAGCAGCCGGCGAAGCAATCGGTCGTTGGCCTGGCGCTTGGGCAACCGCAACCGGCTGCGGCGCTGGCTGCTCAGCACGGTCGACCGGCACAGCCGGTTTTGGTTCCTCGGCCAGCTGCGGCGCCTTCTCTGGTGCAGGCGGTGCCGACGCCGCTCCTTCTCCGATAATGGCGATCGCTTGACCGACCGCAACCGTATCGCCTTCATTGGCAAGCAGCTGTTGCAAAACGCCCGACTCTTCCGCCATAATTTCCACGTTCACTTTATCCGTTTCAAGCTCGCAAATCGATTCTCCTTTTTCCACGTAGTCGCCCGGTTTTTTCAGCCATTGGGCGATCGTTCCCTCCGTGATGGATTCTGCTAACTCTGGGACTTTGATCTCAGCCACGTTGATGCCCTCCTCAAATGTTCCGTAGTCATCATTCATGCTTCGTCAATGCACAGCGGATGATGCGCTCCTGCTCTTTTCGGTGGACGACCGGATCGCCTTCCGCCGGGCTCGCCCGCCGGCGCCGCCCGATATAGCTGACATCGACACCTTCTGGGGCAACGGCACGCAGGTGCGGCTCCATATACGTCCACGCGCCCATGTTTTTCGGTTCTTCCTGCACCCAGACGAGCTCTTTGACGTTCGGATAGCGGGCGATGATGTCTCTCACTGCTTCTTCCGGGAATGGGTACAGCTCTTCAATGCGCACGACGTGTAGCCAATCGAGCCCTTCGGTTTTGCCGATCTGTTCGGCTAAATCGATCATCAATTTGCCGGTGCCAAACACGATGCGTTCCACTTTGCCAGCGTCAGCGCCCAATCCCGGCTGTTCCAGCACCGGCGAGAACGCACCGTCAACGAACGCTTCCGCATCCGATTCCGCCAGCGGATGGCGGAGCAAACTTTTCGGCGTCATAATGATGAGCGGGCGAACTTCTTCCCTTGTCAACAGCGCCGCCTGCCGCCGCAAAATATGGAAATATTGCGCGGCCGTCGATAAGTTGGCGACCGTCCAGTTGTTTTCCGCCGCCAGCTGCAAAAAGCGCTCGACGCGGCCGCTTGAATGTTCCGGGCCCTGCCCTTCGTAGCCGTGCGGCAAGAGCATGACAAGCCCAGATTTTTGCCCCCATTTCGCCCGGCCGGATGAAATGAATTGATCAAACATCACTTGCGCCATGTTGGCGAAGTCGCCAAATTGCGCTTCCCACAGCACGAGCGTCTCCGGCGCGTACACGTTGTAGCCGTATTCATAGCCGAGCACGGCTGCTTCCGTCAGCGGGCTGTTGTACACGACAAATGACGCTTTGGCGCCGCTGATATGGTGAAGCGGCACATACTCTTTGCCGGTTTTCACGTCATGCAGCACTAAATGGCGCTGTGCGAACGTGCCGCGCTGCGAATCTTGACCAGTCAGACGGATCGGCACCCCGTCTTGCAAAATCGTGGCGAACGCCAAAATTTCCGCGTGCGCCCAATCGACTTTGCCGTTTTGCGCAAACACGCCGCTTCGCCGTTTTAAAATGCGCTCAAGCTTGTTAAAGACGTTGAATCCGTCCGGAAACTGCAACAATTCTTCGTTCACACGATGGAGCACGTCTTTCGCCACGCTTGTTTTCACTTCCGGTAGCCGATCGACGACCGGTTTGGGCGGATCCATGATGAAATCAAGCTCGTCTTCGTTTTTCGGCACCCGCTCGTAGGCGATTTTCAGCCGTTCCGCCACCTCTTGCTCCATTTCGTCGACTTCCCGCTCGGTGATGATCCCTTTTTCCATCAATTTTTGCGCATACAGCTTGCGCACAGTCGGATGTTGGTTGATGATCGCGTACATCGTCGGGTTCGTCGCCATCGGCTCATCCATTTCATTATGACCGAAGCGGCGGTAACCGATTAGGTCAATGACAAAGTCTTTTTTAAACCGCTGGCGGTAGGCAAACGCCAAGCATGCGGCCGCCAAACAAGCCTCCGGGTCGTCGGCATTGACGTGCACAATCGGCACCTCAAACCCTTTCGCCATATCGGAAGCATACGTCGTCGAGCGTGAATCGTAACTCTCCGTCGTAAAGCCGATCATGTTATTGGCGATGATATGGATCGTCCCGCCGGTCGTATAGCCGCGCAGCTGGCTTAAGTTGAGCGTTTCCGCGACGATCCCTTGTCCCGGGAACGCGGCATCGCCGTGAATCAAGATGGCAAACGACGCATCCATATTTTGCACCGGCACTCCTGGTTTTGTCCGATCTTCTTGCGCGGCGCGCGTGTAGCCAAGCACAACCGGATTGACCACTTCGAGATGGCTTGGGTTGTTAGCGAGCGTAATCCGCATCGTATGCGCGCTTTTATTGCGAAGGCGGCGCGCCGCTCCTAAGTGGTATTTGACATCGCCCGTCCACCCGTACGTGATCGCCACTGACCCTTCAGACGGAATGAAATTTTTGCTTTCCGCATGCTGAAACTCGGCGAAAATCATTTCGTACGGCTTGCCGAGCACGTGAGCCAGCACGTTCAACCGGCCGCGGTGCGCCATGCCGATGTTGACGGCGTCGATTTCATGTTCGATCGCCTGCCTGACAAGCTCATCCAAAAGCGGCACCATGGCGTCAAGCCCCTCAATCGAAAACCGCTTTTGCCCGACGTACGTCCGATGGATGAATTTTTCAAACCCTTCGACTTCCGTCAAGCGGCGCAACAAGGCGACCCGCTCTTTGTTCGCCAGGCTCGGATAGTACGCTCCGGACTCAATTTGCTGGATGAGCCAGTTCCTTTCTTCTAGATTATGTACTTGCGAGAATTCAAACGCGATTTTATCGGTATAAACTTTGCGCAAGTGCAAGATGGCATCCCAGCCGTTTTGAACATGGGCCGGAGCATGCGGGCAAAGGAACGCAACTGGAATGCGCTTTAAGTCCTCTTCCGTCAAATCGTACTCGTCAAGCTCGAGACGGCGCAGCTTTTTCTCTTCTTTGACGAGCGGATTCGTGTCGGCAGCCAGATGGCCATAATGGCGAATGCTGTCCGCCAGCTTGACAGCGGCGACAAGCTTGCTGAAGGCGTTCGGCGTTTCCGGCAGCCGGAACGTTTGATGCGTTTTGGCTGTTTCGTCATCCGCAGGAGAAACCGGTTCTTCCAAGACCGGCGCCCCCCACTGTTCGAATAATCGTTTCAGTTCCGGGTCGACACTGTCCGGGTCATCGAGATACTGTTCATACATGTCGATGACATAGCCGAGGTTCGGCCCGTAAAACTGGCTCCACGGTTGAGCGTAGTTCGTCTGTTTTGCCATCGTGAAAAAACCTCCACCTTGTTTTCGCATCGTTTGGGCTGGCAACAGCTATGCATAAAAGTCCTCATTGCGCTGCCAGCATCCCCAAACGTACAGCAAAATAACGGTATAAACGTTTTCACTATTTATTTTAGCACTATCGCTCACTAAAATCGACGAAGAAGCTGAAAAAATTTCACTTATTATCATTGTATGAATAGAAAAAAGATCGTGACTGCACGGCGGCGGGACATTCATGATTTTAAGCAAACGCCGACCGACATTCATCTCCCGCTTATTTTTGGACTGCACCCTGTACAAAGCGAAAGTGAAAGTCTCCTATTCGAAAATGATTGAACGCTCTCTTGCCTGCGCAAACGTTTAGCGGTGGGAGATTCTTTGGAACAACCGCTCCACGACAGGCTTGCCAGCCAAGCCATCCTCGTGTGTCCCACGGTTCCGTTGTCTTACGAAGACAGCAAGCGAAATCCTTCTTTATTTTGGGCGGCGTTAGGGAACATCCTTGATGCTTCATCCCCCACTTACGCACGCGGAAATGGGAGCCTTCTCGGCTGGAGATGATAAAAAAGGCGCCCCGTTGCCGCTAGGACGCCTTCCATTTTTTATGAAATCTTAAACTTCTCAACCAGTTGTTTCAACTGCCGGCTCATTTCGCTTAACGCCTCCGCCGATTCGGTCACCGTCGAAAGCGCCTGCAACTGATCATCAGCCGAAGCAGCCACTTCTTCCGCCGCTGCCGCTGCTTGTTGGGCGATGGCGGCGATGTTTTGCATCGCCCCGACGACATCGTCTTTGCTCGCGTTCATCCGCTTTGCTTCCTCCATAATCCCAGCGAGCGCTGTTGCCACTTGCTCCATCATGCCAGTGATTTTGACAAATGAATCGCCGGTCGTGTGCACCGCTTCCCGCTGTTCGTCGTACGCCTGCTTGGAGCGGCGGACCGCCTCCATCACCAGCCCGGCTTGCTGCTGGATGGCGGCGATCGTCGCGCGGATCATCTCCGTCGCTTTCGCCGATTGTTCCGCCAGCTTCCGCACTTCGTCCGCGACAACGGCGAACCCTTTGCCGTGCTCGCCGGCGCGCGCCGCCTCAATGCTGGCGTTTAACGCGAGCAAGTTCGTCTGCCCGGAAATGGCGGTAATCGTTTGAATGACATCGTCAATTTCTTTCATTTTTTTCACAAGGTCGTTAATGACGTTTTCTACTGACTCCAGCTCATGTTTCGCTTCCTCCGATTTTTTCTGCAAAATGTTTAAATGCTCCAAGCCGTCGTAGCTCGCGGTTTTCGTTTCATCGGACAGCGACTCCATGCCAGCCGTCGCATTCGTGACCGCTTCGATTTGCTGCGACAGCGCCGTCGTCCGCTCATTGATCGTATCAAGGCTTCCTGCTTGATCGGTCGTTCCTTTGGCGATTTCGCCGATCGCTTTCGCCACTTGTTCGCTTGTGGCCATCGTTTCTTCGGAGACAGCGCTCAAATGGTCGGCCGAAACGGCCAATTCATTGACCGAGCGGTTCACCTCGCTAATCAGCATCCGCATATGGTCGATCATGTCATTGAAGTGGCGGGCGAGGCGGCCAATCTCATCTTTGGCAGTGATGCGCGCGTGCACCGTCAAGTCGCCGCCCGCCGCCTTTTCGACTTGCTCTTGCAGCGCCACAATCGGCCTTGTGATCGAGCGCGCCAAGAAATAAACGACGACCAAAGCGATGATGAACGCAATCACCGTAATGACAAGCATCGTCATCCCAAGTGAGCGGCTCATCGCGGATAAATCGCTTTCTCTATAGACAGCGCCGACTTTCCAGCCGAGCTCTGGAATCGTAGTGAAGTAAATCACCTGCCGTTCGCCGTCTTGCTCGTATTCGTGCATTCCTTTTTCATGCTCGAGCATATAGCGGACCGTCGCGTTTTTCGCCATGTTTTTCCCCTTATATTGAGGGTGGACGACCGCCGTCCCTTTCGCGTCAAACAGCACCGGATAGCGTGATAGCCGACGTCTCTCGCATTGACGATTCTTGTCACCGCATCGAGCGTCATATCGATGCCGATGACCGCAGCAATGCGGCCGTTTTCGCTCACCGCTTTGGCCAACGTCACAACGTGCTTGCCGGTAATCGCATCGACGTACGGTTCGGTCCACACCACTTCATCCGGCCGCTTCATCGCCGCTTTATACCACGGGCGGCTCGTCGGATCGTATCCGTCCGGGAGCTCTGTCATCGGCGATATATACATTTTCTTCTGCTCCGTGCCAATATAGATGAATTGCACATTCTCATGCAGGCGCAAAAACGTGCGGAACTGTTTCTCAAGCTGCAGCCACATTTTTTCATCTTGAACCATTTGCAAAGCCAACGGCGATTCACTGAATTGCACTAAGCTATTCTCCTCACTTTGAAAACTGTCGCGAATATCGCCGAGCAGTCCGTCAAGCGCCGTCTGCGCCCGCTGTTTCACGTCAGCATCCACCATCTTCCGCATTTGCACAACCCCAACGAGTTGTGTTGCTGCCAATGAAATCACTAACAATAAAGCCATCAAGACGATCAATTTGCTGCGCAATGTCCGGAACACTCTCTATTTCTCCCCTCTGTTTCCTCTTTTTGTCGAACCACGTCCATTATAAAAGGACAATCGTCCTGCGTCTATAGGATGAGCTTCTTATTCATACATAGAGAGCCGCGCCTGTGGGACATTAAACGTAGGCAGGTGAACCACAATGGGCGCGATTGAACATGAGGGCTATATATTTGAGATCGAATACAGCGTCTTGCTGCAAAAAGGGGCGCTGCACGTTTATCGCGACGGTGAATTGATTGAGGAAATTGAGTTTGCATTTTGCGGCGAAAAGCCCGATGAACAGCAAATCGAAGCGCTTGTGAGCGAGTATGTCGAGCAAAAAACCTCCGGCCGCTGTTAGTTGTCGGAGGCTTTTCTTGCCATTTTTTCGCGTTTTCCGTTATGATGAAGGTAAAAAAGCAAGGGGGATCGGCATGTACGATAAACGTTTATACGTCTTTGACGGCAACACCCCGCGCGAAGCGGTCATCCGCAACTATACGACAGACGACTTTGCTGATCTCATCCGCGTGCAGCAAGAAAGTTTTCCGCCCCCGTTTCCATCGGAGTTGTGGTGGAACGAGGAACAATTAACCAACCATGTCACCTTGTTTCCCGAAGGAGCGCTTTGCGTCGAAGTCGAAGGGCGCATCGTCGGATCGATGACCGGCTTGATCGTTGATTTTGATCCAGCCCATGCCGATCATACATGGGAAGAGATCACCGACGGCGGCTACATCCGCAACCACCGCCCGGATGGCAACACGCTGTATGTCGTCGACATTTGCGTCTCGCCGCCATACCGGAAGCTCGGCCTCGGCAAGTGCTCATGCAGTCGATGTATGAAGTCGTCGTCCATCTCGGCCTTGACCGGCTGCTCGGCGGCGGGCGGATGCCTGGCTACCATCGACATGCGGCTGAACTATCGCCGGAAGCCTACATCGACAAAGTCGTTGCTGGCGAGCTGAACGATCCGGTCATTACATTTTTGCTCCGTTGCGGGCGAACGCCGCTTGCGATTGTCCGTAATTATTTAGAAGACGAAGAATCGCTCAACCATGCCGTGTTAATGGAATGGCGCAATCCGTTCAAGCAAAAACAAGGACACAATTGACAGAAACGAAAAAAAAGGAATCACCCGCATCGGCCGCGAACTAAGAAAAGGAGAACGACCGACGGAAAGGAATCGCGGCCGATGAAATCGATTTTGTATAGTGATCCGCTTGCTCCTTTGCTTATTCGCAATGAATTGTTTTCCCTGCTGCCAGCGCACATTTCCCGTTTGACCGTCGTTTGCATCGGCAGCAACCGCATCAACGGCGACAGCTTAGGGCCGTTCGTCGGCACGCTGCTGGAAAACGCTTATCCGGATCATTTGACCGTCATCGGTACACTTAGGAAGCCTGTCGATGCAACGAACATCCATCGTGTTTCCGAGCGGCTGCAACACGAGCGCGGAGCGTATGTGGTGGCAATCGACAGCATTGTCGGGCCGCAGCCGTTTGTCCATACGATCGCCATCCGCCCTGGCGCCCTTTCCCCTGGCACGGCGCTCGGCAAATCGCTGCCACCGGTCGGAGACATCAGCGTCATGGGAGTCATGATGGAGGACACGGCCGATGTAAGCGCGCTTCCGTATACGAATTTGCACATAGTTTACCAAATGGCGAAAGTTATCGCTATCGGCCTTTCGCTTACGGTCCGGCAGCGGTATGGCTATGAATCGTCGACGCCGCTGTTGGCATAACGCAAAACGAAAAAAGCGCGGCGAACGTAAACGTCGCCGCGCTTTCATTCAGGCAAGTGAAAATGTTCGTTTGACAAACGACACGACTTCCTCAGCCGTGCCGAGCGACAACACCGTTTCTTTGATGCGAGCCGCCTCTTCTTTCGACAATTGTTTCAACTGAGCGCGCGCCGGCAAAATCGAGGTGGCGCTCATGCTGAACTCATCAAGGCCAAGGGCAAGCAAAATCGGAATCGCGATCGGGTCGCCGGCCATTTCTCCGCACATCCCGACCCATTTTCCTTCGCGATGGGCGGCATCGATCACGTGGCTGATGAGCCGCAAAATCGCCGGGTTGTACGGCTGGTACAAATACGCAACCCGCTCATTCATCCGATCGGCCGCCATCGTATATTGGATCAGGTCGTTCGTTCCAATGCTGAAGAAATCGACTTCTTTCGCAAACTGGTCCGCCATGACGGCAGCTGCCGGGATTTCCACCATCATGCCGACTTCAATTCCATCCGCAACGGCAACCCCTTGGCGGAGGAGCGCCTCTTTTTCTTCAAGCAAAATGGCTTTCGCTTGGCGGAATTCATCGAGCGTCGCAATCATCGGGAACATGATTTTCAAATTGCCGTACACACTCGCCCGCAACAAGGCGCGCAGCTGCGTCCGAAACATGTCTTGCATCTCAAGGCAAAGGCGGATCGCCCGGAACCCTAAGAACGGATTCATTTCTTTCGGCAGCTGCAAATACGGCAGCTCTTTGTCGCCGCCAATGTCAAGCGTCCGCACAACGACCGGCTTGCCATTCATTTGTTCCAGCACCGTTTTGTAAGCCACAAACTGTTCGTCTTCCGTCGGCAGTTCCGAGCGTCCCATGTATAGAAATTCTGTGCGATACAATCCGATTCCTTCCGCTCCGTTCGCCAACGCTCCTTTCACATCGTCTGGCGTGCCGATGTTGGCAGCCAGCTCGACATGAATGCCGTCAGCCGTCACGGTCGCCTCGTGAACGAGTTTCGCCCATTCTGCCTTTTGCGCCTCATAGCGGGCCCGTTTTTGTTCATATTGGGCGAGCAACTCCGGCGATGGATTGATGATTACTTGGCCGTCGAGCCCATCGACAATGACGATGTCGCCGTTTTTTACTTCCGCCGTCACCGTCTTCGTGCCGACGACGGCAGGGATTTCGAGCGAACGGGCCATAATTGCTGAATGCGACGTCCGCCCGCCGATGTCGGTGGCAAATCCTTTCACATATTGGCGGTTCAGCTGCGCCGTATCGGATGGCGTCAAGTCTTCCGCGATGATCACGACTTCCTCAGAAATGAGGCTCGGGTTCGAGATTGTGACGCCAAGCAGATGGGCGAGGACGCGCTTTGTCACATCGCGGATGTCAGCGGCCCGTTCTTTCATATATTCATTGTCCATCGCCTCGAACATCGAGATGAAAAACGAGGCGGTTTCATCGAGAGCGTACTCGGCATTGACGCGCTCCGTTTGAATTTTTTCTTTAATCGGGTTCAACAATTCTGGGTCGTCAAGCACAAGCAAGTGGGCGGCAAAAATGGCCGCTTTATCTTCGCCAAGCTTTTCCAAGGCATGCTGCTTGATGGCTTCCAGCTCTTCTTTCGCTTTCGCCACCGCCGCCTCAAGCCGCGCTACTTCCGCTTCAACATCGGCAACAGCCCGTTTTTCGGCTGCCAAATCAGGGGTTTCTAAGCGGTATGCCTTCGCGATGGCAATACCGCTCGATGCAGCAATCCCATGGATCGTTTTTTCACGGATTGCGTTTCCCATTATTCTGCAAGACCTTCTTTCGCCAACGTATCCGTTAACGCCGCCATTGCTTCCGCCGCATCGGCCCCTTCTGCCGTGATTTTGATCGTTGCCCCTTTCGGAATGCCTAACGACATGACGCCCATGATCGATTTCAAGTTCACCGTTTTGCCGTTGTACTCAAGCTGGATTTCGCTGTTGAATTTGCTCGCCGTTTGCACCAAAATCGTCGCCGGACGAGCGTGGATGCCGGAATCAGAAACGACTTTAAACGTTTTTTCTGCCATGTTCATCATTCCCCTTTTCTTCAATTTTTTCTTTGCCATCATATCAAATGCAGGGGCGGGAAGGCAACGGAAAATGCTTGTCCCCGCCCCGCGGCGAATAAGCAGCTTAGCGGATCGTCACAACAGCGTCTTCTCCTCGAGCAACTGAGCCTTGCTTGTTGACGTGAACCGTTTCGCCGGCTTGGAGATTCGTGAAAATCACCGGTGTGACGATCGATGGGGCGTTCTGTTTGACATAATCAAGGTCGACGCGCAAAATCGGCTGTCCTTTTTTCACTTCGTCGCCTTCCTTCACAAGCGCTTCAAACCCTTGGCCGTTCAGCTTCACCGTATCGATGCCGACGTGGATCAAAATTTCATGCCCGCCGGCCGACTGAATGCCAATGGCGTGCTTCGTCGGAAAGACGTTGATGATCTTCCCATCAACCGGAGAGACGACCGTGCCGTCCGTCGGCATGACTGCGAACCCATCGCCCATCATTTTTTGCGAAAACACTTGGTCCGGCACTTCAGCGAGCGGAACGATTTCTCCGGACATCGGCGAAGCGATCGTTTCGGACTCCGCGGCTTCCGAAGCCGCTGTTTTCGGCTTTTCTTCTTCCGCCGCACGGGCCGGCGCTTTTCCTTGCATGATGTCTTGAATTTGCCCTTTTAACATATCCGATTTCGGACCGAAAATCGCTTGCACGTTGTTGCCGACTTCCAGCACCCCGGCAGCGCCAAGCGCCTTCAGGCGGTCTTTATCGACTTGGCCAATGTCATGGACCGACACGCGCAAACGTGTAATGCAGGCGTCCAAATGTTCGATGTTTTCCTTTCCGCCAAGAGCAGCGAGCACTTCATACGGCAGGTCGCCAGCAGCGGCCGCCTCGGCTTTCGGTGCTTCCTCGACCGTTTTTTCCCGGCCCGGCGTCGCCAAATCCCATTTGCGGATCGCAAAGCGGAACCCGAAATAATAAATCACGGCAAACACCAAGCCGACCGGAATGACGAGCCACCATGCCGTCCGGTTTGGCAGAACGCCAAACAGCAAGAAGTCAATGACCCCGCCGGAGAACGTCATCCCGATTTTGACGTTCAACAAGTGCATGATCATAAACGACAAGCCGGCAAAAACGCAGTGAATGGCAAACAGCACCGGAGCGACAAACAAGAACGAAAATTCGATCGGTTCGGTAATCCCAGTCAAAAACGATGTCAACGCAGCCGATCCCATAATGCCGGCCACAACTTTTTTGTTTTCTGGCCGCGCTTCATGGTAGATGGCAAGCGCCGCTGCCGGAAGGCCGAACATCATAAACGGAAACTTCCCGGTCATGAACGTGCCGGCCGTCAGTTCCACGCCGTCTTTCAGCTGCTCGAAAAAGATTTTTTGGTCGCCATGGACCACTTGCCCGGCTTTATTGACGTATTCGCCAAATTCAAACCAAAACGGTGCATAGAAAATATGATGCAAGCCAAACGGAATCAACGCCCGTTCGATGACGCCGAAAATAAAGGCGGCCAACGGTTTGTTCGCATCGATCATATTGTGCGAAAACGCATTGAGCCCGTGCTGAATCGGCGGCCAGATGAATGTCATGATAATGCCAAGCACGACCGCAGACGCCGCCGTCACGATCGGCACGAACCGCTTGCCGGCAAAAAAGCCGAGATATTGCGGCAGTTCGATATTGAAGTATTTGTTGTACATGTAGGCGGCCAAAATCCCGACGATAATCCCCCCAAAGACGCCGGTTTGCAGCGTCGGGATGCCGAGAATGTTGGCATACGACGGGTCAGCGCCGACCATATCGGCCGTTACACCTAAGATGACGCTCATCGTCACGTTCATAATCAAGTAGCCGATGATCGCCGCCAAGCCTGCGACTCCGTCCCCGCCGGCAAGGCCGATCGCTACGCCGACCGCAAACAAGAGCGACAAGTTGGAGAAGACGATGCCGCCCGCTTGCTCCATCACGTTGGAGACGAGCACGACCCAATCGGCTTTTAATGCGGGAATTTTATCCGTGAGCGCCGGGTTTTTCAACGCATTGCCAAACGCCAGCAAAATCCCGGCCGCCGGCAAAATCGCCACCGGCAACATGAGCGCTCTCCCGACTTTTTGCAGCGTGCCAAACGCTCGCTTCATCTTCATAACCTCCTTTAGGTTCCTTTTCTTAAGTTTTGCAGCAAACAGCCGATTCATGTATCGAAAATGGAGCGGACGCTTCCGAGGGGCATCGGCGCAATAAAAAAGGCATGACTAAAGAGAGGCAAAAAGAACGCTTACAACAGCGCGCATACATTCGCAGCTGTTGCCGCCTTATTTGCCCTCTTTACTCATGCCTGATCGAGTCAGTAACACGTAAAGCGAGACAACCTATGCAGTTGTATTGTTCTTTTTCTCCGCCAGCCGTTGCAAATGCAACGTCAAATAGACCGCCTCGGCATCGTCCGCCGGCAGATGAAGCGTTTGCTGCATGACCTTAACCAACTTCCATGCTAGATTATAGCACAATGGATACGCTTCCTTCAAGATTTTCGACAAATTTTTTGGTTCTTCGACTTTTTCACCTTTTTTCATCCGCTCAATCGCATAGCGCAAATGGCGGACGAAACGCAAATAATGAACGCTCTCGCGGTCGATGTCAACGCCAAGCTGTTGCTCGACGATCTTGACAAGGTCAGCAATGAGCTGGGAATATCGATTCGCTTCCGACACGCTTCGTTTCGAAATCGCGCTATGAATATGAAGAGCAATAAAGCCTGTCTCCCCTTCAGGCAGGGAGACTCCGAGCTTTTGTTCAATCGTGCGGGCCACTTCATGGGCAATTTCATATTCCAACGGATACAAGCTTTTCGTCTCAGCCAAAAACGGGTTTTTGACGTCCAATCCTTGCTCAAGCCGCTTTAATGTAAAGGCGATATGGTCCGTCAGCGCCACATGGATGTGCTCGTCGAGCGGTGCGCCCACGCGTTGCTGAATATGTTGAACCACCTCGCTCATGAGGGCGATGAATTCTTCGCTCAATTCCGGAAGCAGCTTTTTGTATTGCTCTTGTTCGCGTTCGTTTTTCAGAACGAAACATTTTTCCACAGCGCTCTTCGCAATCTCGTCCCCCCGTTTTTTGCCGAAGCCGATTCCTTTGCCAAGCAGGACGACTTCGCCATACGCCGGATGGGAAGCGATTAACACGTTATTGTTGAGCGTTTTTTCGACGCGAAACGGCTGTTCCATCAGGCTCCCTCCTTTCCGCACCCATCGTCTGCCGCTAGTCTATGCAGACTACATTATAAACCGGACGGGCCATCGCTCTCAATGACGTTTTTTGGATGGGGAGATGCTCTTCTCGACATACTAATAAGAGGGCTGGGAGGGAGGAAAGGTTTTGCGGGCATACGGCAAGCGGAGCGAAACGGGCCGAAAGGAGGGGATCGCATGTCGAACAAAGGGAGACAAAACAAGGTGAGCCAAGAAACAGCCAACCCGACCGTCTCCAAGGCGGAGGCAGAAATGGCCAAAGACAGCGTGGATACGGCCAAACAAGCGAAAAAGAACCGCTCGTAGCGACAGCGAGGCTGCCCTTTCTTGGGGACAGCCCCGCTGTTTTGCCGCTATAGCGCCGGCCATCGGCCCGGCCGCCCACTTCGACGGCGACTAGGCCGTCCGGCGCACCGGATGAAGACGGCTGAAAATCATCTTCAATAATGGCGGCGTCACAACAGTCGTTACCAATACGACGATGATCATGACCGCAAACATGTCTCCATCAAGCAGGCCGGCTTCCAAGCCGATGCCGGCGATGATGAGCGCCACCTCACCGCGCGACACCATGCCAGCACCTACCGCCAGCGAGCTTCCCCACGAAAATCCGGCCCATTTTGCCCCCAGCGCGGCGCCGACAAGCTTTGTCAAAATCGCGAGCGCACTCCAACCGACAATCAGCGGCCAATGCTCGACGATGCCGGAAAAGTCGGCCGCAACCCCGATGGAGGTAAAAAAGACAGGGACAAACAAAGAATAGGCGATCGTTTCCACTTTCTCAAATACTTCTTCCCGATAGTCCGTAAAACTCGCGCCAAGCCCGGCCATATAGGCGCCGATGATCGCCGCCACCCCCATCGCCTCAGCAAAATAGGCAAAGGCAAAACAGATGACCAGCCCGGCTGAGACGACCGCCTCTGTCACACGCAACGGGGCAAACCACTTTAATACGAGCGGGATGGCTTTCCAAGCGAGCAAAATGGCGACGGCAAAAAAAACAGCTTTTTTCAGCACGACCGCACCAAGCTCGACGTCGCCGCCAGTTAGGCTTAATAAAAACGCCAAGGCAATGACGACCAGCACGTCGTCGATGACCGCCGCGCCGAGAATCGCGGATCCTTCCTTCGATTGCAGCTGTCCCATCTCTTTGAGCGCCTGCACGGAAATGCTGACGCTCGTTGCGGACAGCAAAAGTCCGAGGAAAAGAGCTGTGCCGGTTTCCATGCCGAACGCTGCGCTAGCCGCATACCCGGCGAGCAGCGGAACGAGAATGCCGAGCACTCCGACCGCCACAGCAGCTTTTCCAGTGCGCCGAAACTGGTCCATATCCGTCTCAAGGCCGGCGATAAACATAAGCAAAATGACGCCGATTTGGCTTAACTCCTGCAAAAGGTCGGTATCCTCGATCACACCGAGCACGCTCGGACCAAGCACAATGCCGATGAGCAGCTTGCCGAGCACGGCGGGCTGGCCAAGGCGCACGGCAAGATCGCCGGCAAGTTTGGCGGCGAACAAAATGACTGCCAGTTGGGCGATGAACACACCATCACATCCTTTTCCCATTATCCCTCCCCAAACTACGTTTATCATGTGCAATAGGTTTCATTTTTAACGGATTTCCGAAAGAAGTCTCCCACTTCAAGCAAAGCTAAGTCGGAATCGTTCCCTGCACGATCGGCAGTTTCGACCCTAAACAACTGAAAGAGAAATTTTACGAACCAAAACGCGCTGTGCACCGACAGGGCCTATGATGATCCGCAAAGCATCGGCCTCTGCCTGCCATGCAACTCGGCTGCCTATCAGCCATCGATTGAGCCGTTAGCCCAAAAAAAAAAACAGACATCCTCGCTCTGCGTGGACGCCTGTTGTTATGACAGCGCATTTTGCCGGCCGTTTGCGGCTTTGACGCCGCCGGACGGAAACGTCAAATGAACAGTCGTTCCCTTCCCAACCTCGCTTTCGATCCGCATCGTTCCTTTATGTTCTTGAACGATTTTCATGCTTGTCGTCAGCCCGAGCCCCATTCCTTTTTCTTTCAAAGTGAAAAACGGTTCACCGATTTTCTGCAGCCGCTCTTTCGAAATGCCGACGCCGGTGTCGGCAACATCGACATAGATCTTCCCGTCCGCTTCCGCAACGTGGACGTATAAAATTCCGCCATCAGGCATCGCTTCGATGGCATTTTTCATAACGTTCAACAACACTTGAACAATTTGGTTTTGATCGCCGTACACACAAGCTTTCGGAGCGGTGTTATGGACGGAAATGGAAACGTTGTTCAACGTCGCCTCATGGCCAATCAAGCTGATGACATACGAAATGGCCTCGTCTAGCAAAAACGGCCGATAATCGTGGCTTTGCGGCTTGGCGAGCACCAGCAGCTCGCTCACAATTTGGTTGATGCGGCCGAGTTCACTTAACATAATGCGCATATAATGATCATTCACTTCGCGCGTTTCTTGCATCATCTGAATAAATCCTTTCATGGAGGTGAGCGGATTGCGGATTTCATGGGCAATGCCGGCGGCCAGCTCGCCAAGGACGGACAGCTTTTCTTTTTTCAAGAGCAGCTCCTCGGCAAGCTTTTGCTGGGTAATGTCGCGGCCGATCGTCAGCAGCCCTTTGCGCGCTCCGTTTTCGTCAAAGAGCGGCACTTTAATGACGTCAAACGTCTTCACTTCCCCATCCGGCGTCGCAAACGACTCCTCGCGGCGGGTGACCGTTCCGCTTTTCCATGCTTCGCGGTCCGATTCGATGCACTGCTCGAAAGCGTCCTTAAAAAACGGCACCAGCTCGCCAAGTTCACGATCGGTTTTCCCGACATAGTCGATACGCTCGAGATGATAAAGCCGCTGTCCGAAATCGTTGACGCGCAGCCATCGACCCTCGCTGTCTTTAAAGCAAACGAAATCGGGCATCGAATTGATGAGCGTAAGCAGCTGTTGTTCATTTTCTTCGATCTTTTCCAGCTGCTCGCGTTTTTTAACAGCTGGTACAAAAAAAATAGCCGAGAGCAAAATAAACACGGCCCCTTTGGCGGCGCCAAGCGCCATATATACAGCGCGGCTGATCGACAGCATATTGAGCAGGGTGTCGGTGGCGGCAATCCATAAAATGCTGCCTATGATATATACTGCGATTACTTTTGTTTTGTTGACCACGTTGTCATCGAACCCCTAACATGCAAAGTCGCTGGCGGCCACGGTCGCCCTCTAGGCTACATTTCCCGCGCCCAGCCGAGCAACCGCACGGCCAAGAGGGCGGCGCGCTCATGGTCAAGCCGCTTTTTTAGCGATGCCTCAAGCCGCTCGGCCACCGCCTCCGCCTCTTCCTCATAGGCGAACGAAAATGACCACTCAAGCGCCGGAATGGCAATCACGATATATTCTTCTTTTCGATTTTCGTAAATGTAGACATTAGCCGGAGCTTGTCCGTCCATCACCGGCGTTTTGCGGATTTTCATTTTTCCGTCCCACCTTTTCCTTTCAAGCCGTCCCCATTTTGTTTATTTTAACAAACGCCCGCTCCCTACTCAATATAAATCATTTTCCTTGTCATTCCCCCGTCGATGACCAAATTGACCCCGGTGATAAAATCGTTTTCCTCATCGCATAAATACAGACAAGCGCGGGCGATATCGTCCGGTTTGCCGACGCGGCCGGCCGGGTGCTGCCGGTGGTCAATGTCTCGCAGTTGCCCATAATCGCCCGTTTCAATCCAACCGGGGCTGATGCAATTGACGCGAATGCGATCATCCGCAAACGACACCGCCAGCGCATGGGTCAAAGCGACAAGGCCGCCTTTCGATGCAGCGTACGCCTCGGAATTCGGCTCGGACATGAGCGCCCTTGTCGAGGCAATGTTGACGATGGCTCCGCCTTTTGCATTGCGGCGCATATATTTCGCTGCTTCTCGAGAAGCAAAAAAAGCGCTGCGCAAATTCGTTGACAGCACGTCATCCCACTCCTCAACCGTCAGCTCATACGGCGACTTCCAGCGTGAGACGCCAGCATTGTTGATCAAATAGTCAATGCGGCCGAAGCGGCCGGCAGCTTCTTGTACAAACCGTTCAATATCGTCCACCTTCCGCACATCCGCTGCCACAAAGATCGCCTTGAACCCGTCCGACTGCAATTGCGCGGCGAACGCTTCACCGTTTTGAATATCGCGGTCGATGATCACGACGTTCGCTCCCTGTTTTGCGAATGCTCTAGCGATCGCCTTGCCGATCCCATTCGCTCCACCGGTGACAATGGCTGTTTTCTGTTCCATGCTCATGTACAATCTCTTCTCCCTTCCTTTGCTCCGTTTGCTTTCGGGTGGGATCCAACCGAAAGAGGTAGGCTTTATGCATGACCTTCCCTCCTACGATAAGGAACGTTTGTTCTATTCATGACCATTTTATACCTTTCGTTCTTTTGATGCAAGAGAAAGGTGGATGAGGAAAGATACCGATTCATCCCCCACTTGCGCTCATGCATGGAAGTGAGGATTTTCTCGGCCCGAGATGTGAAAAAGACCGCCATTCGGCGGTCTTTTTTGGCATCTTACCGATAGGGGCCATACGAGATTGGAAAGCCAGGCGCATACGGGGTTCCTCCGCCATAATATGGAGGCAGCGGCGCGGCAGGATAGCCATAGCCATACGGCATCACCGGGGCATACGGCTGCGGCGCCATCGGTGGATAGTACAGCGGCGCATACGGATGTGCGCCAGGAACGAAACCTGGTGTTGCACCAGTAGCCATTCCAGACAGCGTGCCAGGAACGGCCACGGGAGCCGTGCTGCCAGCCGGGGGGACGTTTTCTGCATATGGGGCCGTCATGCCATACGGAATAGCGGCGTCATCAGGCGTCATCGGCGGCGTGTTTTCTTTCCCACCCATCGGCCAAACGGAAGCATGGGCCATATTCGGCCCGGCTCCTAAACCGAGCGGCGGCGCCGGCAGCATCATATCGGAGCTGTCCGGACTGTCTGGACTGTCAAGATGGACCGGACTGACAAGCGGCACTGGCGGCGCAACCGGTGGACACCAATAGCCATAAGGCGTTGCCGGCGGATAATACGCCATCGGCATCACTTGAGTCGGCGTCGCTTCATTTGGCGTCGTTGCCGATAGCGGAGCCATCGGCGGCACGTTATTCTCCATCCACCCGGCTTCATTGTCATGGCCGGAAGAGGTTGAAAACGGACCATTCATATACGGATCCCAATGATTCATTGTTCTCTCCCTTTCTTGCTTATATTCTCGGGGCGCGTACCCACCCATATTGTATGTCGGAACAAGCAAAGGGTGTTTGCCCGGCCAAAATATAGGTATTTAACCCAACAGGCGTCTGTGATACGATAAATAACGGTGACGATGCCGAATCAACGCTTGGGGGGACATGCGATGGATGAAGCACTGGCGGCCAAGCAAATCGATGAATTGCGCAACGGAATCATCTCCGAACTGTTGGTGAAAAAAGAGGACTTCCCTGTTTTTCGTGCCGTGCTTGTCAAACAGCCCGACTTCAAACGATTTCGCGGCATCGCCCAGCGCGGCGGTCATGTTATTTACCACTATATGGATGCTCCGCGCAACTAAAAGCCCCTCTTCCCATGGCTTCACACCCGGCTTTCCGTCCTGGAAGCCGGGTGTTTTTGCTCACGGAGAATTTTCCATCCCTCTCTATGAAACTAGTCATTTCAATGCCTCGCGCGTTTTTTCCATCATTTCGATAATGACTCATCGCGTGATCCTTGTTACTCTAGTAGCGAGTTTGCAAGACAAAAGGAGGGATGTGGATGAAACAAGCAAAAGCATGGGTGACGGCTATGTTGTGCGGCATATTTTTCTTTGCCGGCCATGCCGATGCGGCGACAATCCACACCGTCAAGCGCGGCGACACGCTTTGGAAAATCGCGAAACAATACGGTGTGCCGCTGAAACAACTGCAGCAGACAAATCGCAAAGGCGATTGGCTATATCCTGGTGAAAAACTCGTCATCCCTGATGCCGGCATCACGGCGGCAGAGAAAGATTTGCTCGCTCGCCTCGTCCATGCCGAGGCGAAAGGGGAACCGTACGCCGGGAAAGTGGCCGTGGCAACGGTCGTGCTCAACCGCGTCGACCATCCGGATTTTCCGGATACGATCCGCGCCGTCATTTATGAGCGCTCTGGCGGCCATTATGCATTCACGCCGGTCGCAAACGGATCGATCAACGAACCGGCCGACCGTGAATCATACCGCGCCGTTGAAGAAGCACTTGCTTTTCGCGGTTTAGGAAACGGCTCGCTCTATTTCTACAATCCGAAAACGGCGAAAAGCAAATGGCTGCGCTCCCGTCCGGTGACCGTCGTCATCGGCAACCATGTGTTTGCCAAGTAGACGAAAACAAGGGGACGGCTTCGCCCCTTGTTTTTTTTTTAAAATATCAGATTTTAGGAAAGAAACCCCTTTACTTGTGCATAAAAATAAGGCAAACTAGTAAAAAAGCGCCTGCTCCTTTTTATAAAGAGCGGGCACAACGGCCAGGGCGCACCGGCCGGCCGCCTTTTCGGCCGATCACGCCCGTTTTAGCCGCCGACGACTATATTCGGTTTAAAAAGGGGAATGATAGAATGGTGAAAAAAGCAAAAGTCGGGGACATTATTGAATTTAAAAATGGATTGCGCGGCATCGTGGAAAAAGTGAACGAAAACTCGGTCATCGTCGATTTGACATATATGAAAAACTACCGCGAGCTTGATTTGCAAGAGCGGACGGTGGTCAACCATAAAAATTATAAGATTATTGAATAGAAAAAAGAGGCCGTCAAGAGCCTCTTTTTTGTTTACGAAATGCGGGCGAGTTCATCACATTCATAGATGTGGACGCCGTTCGCTGCGGACGCCGCCCGGTAAAACATCGCCAAAGCAAGCTGATGGGCGTCAACCGGCTTATATTTTTTCCATTTGCCGACGAACAAAAACGGCAGCCGGCATAACAGCCACCCGGCGAGCATCTCGCCAAGGCGGAACTCCCGACGCTTGCCGACGAGCAACGATGGACGGAAAATATGAAGCGATGGGATGGAAAGCCGCTGCAACGCCTCTTCCACCTCTCCTTTGACGCGCTGGTAAAAAAACGGCGAACACGGGTTGGCGCCAACCGAAGAGACGGTCAAAAAGCTTTTCACGCGGCACTTTTCCGCCAACGCCGCCGCGCGCAGCGTATATTCATAGTCAACTTGAATGAACTGCTGCTTCGTTTTCGCCTTTTTCCGCGTCGTTCCGAGGCAGCAAAACACATCATCGACATAAAAATGCCGCTCATACGATTCAAGCCGCGCAAAATCGGCGACGACTTGCTGCAGTTTTTCATGTTTAATCGGCAGCGGGGTGCGGACAAAAATGGTCACTTGCCGGTACAAATCCGACTCAAGCAGCAACTTGAGCAGTTCCCCGCCGACCAAGCCGCTCGCCCCAAGCAAAAGAGCTGTTCTTCGCTCCAACGCCAAAACCTCCAAGGCAAACATTCACTGTCCATTATATAGGAGTGTTGGCGAAAAAACTACCTCTTTTTTGTAGTTTAGCGGTTGTCGACTTTTTCTGGATACAAGTCGTGGTTGAGCAGCCGGTATTCCGCTATTTTTTCGTATTTTGTCCCCGGGCGCCCCCAATTGCAGTACGGATCGATGGAAATGCCGCCGCGCGGGGTGAATTTGCCCCACACTTCGATATAGCGCGGTTCCATGACTTTAATCAAATCGTTCATAATGATGTTGACGCAGTCTTCGTGAAAGTCGCCATGATTGCGGAAGCTGAACAAATACAGCTTCAACGATTTGCTTTCGACGCATTTTTTGTCCGGGATGTAGCTGATGTAAATCGTCGCGAAGTCCGGCTGCCCGGTTTTGGGACATAGCGAGGTGAACTCCGGACAATTGAACTTCACGAAATAATCCCGGTCAGGATGTTTGTTGTCAAACACTTCAAGAAGATTGGGGTTGTACGTAAACGAATACGTTGTCCCTTGATTGCCAAGCAGCGTCAAGTCTTTCAATTCTTCCTCTTTTCTTCCTGCCATTCCTTCATTCCTCCCTCATTATTCATTGCCGGGCGAATCGCCGCACCCCGCTTTACACGCCGCGCTTGTTTCCCCAAAGAAGCGTGTGCAGCTGCGGCAGGATGTGGACGTCTGCCAGCTCTTCCGAATCGGCGGCTTGTTCCACGAGCCATTCCAACCGACTGAGAAGCTTCGCGCGGAGTGCATCCACATCCGAATCGGCCACATCGGCGTTTCCTGTCTGCAAATAAAACGGAACACCTGGGTAGCGGCAGTGCACCTCTTTCGCATACGCCAAATCGGCGTCATCAAAGACGACGACTTTCAAGCTGATGCGCCGCACCCGGCTTTGGTCAGCCTGCAGCCGTTCCATGATTTGATCGAGCGCCGACCAGTCGGTGTCCATCCCCGAGCTTGGCGGCTTCGGGGAAAGGGTGACATCGTCAATGTCAAGCAGCCAATCCTGCCAACGGCTCCCTTGCGTTTCAACCGCAACCCGCATCCCTTTTTCATGAAGAAGCGCGATGAGCTCCCCAAGAGCCGCAATCAGAAGCGGGTTGCCGCCTGAAATCGTCACGTGGCGGAAGCGGCGGCCGCCCATGGCTTCAAGCCGCCGCCAAATGTCGTCTGCCGTCAACTGCTCGATCTCGTCTTTCGCTGATCCGTCCCACGTAAACGCCGAATCGCACCAGCGGCAGCGATAATCGCAGCCGGCTGTGCGGACGAACATCGTCTTTTGGCCGATCACCATTCCCTCTCCTTGGATGGTCGGACCAAAAATCTCTAGCACCGGAATCGTGCGCGCCATTACCGCTCCCCCGCTTTCGGCCGGTAGACGACATAACTTGTCGGCGTTTCGCGGACAAACACTTGCAAACATGTCGGCTTGTGCGGCAGCGTATCCAAATAGCGCTGAATCGTTTCATAAATCGTGCGCGCCACCACTTCCGTCGTCGGAAACCGATTCGGGTCATGACCGTCAAACCAATCGCTATGGTCATTGAGCAACGTATGATCCAGCTTTCCATGCACAAGCTGTTTGATCGTTTGAAAATTGACCAAAAATCCGCTTTCATCGAGCTCATCGCCAGCAATCGTCACATTGACGATGTACGTGTGGCCGTGCACGTTGGCGCAGCTCCCGGCCGCTTCGTGCGGGATGAAATGGGCGGCGGCGATGTGCATATCTTTGTTCAGCTCATAGCGGTAAGGGTGCATCACTTGCGGATAAAGCTGGTGCATCATGGCCGCTCCACCCCCGCTTTTTCCCGCAAATATTCATCCAACCCGCGCTTGCGCAGCAAGCATGCCGGACATTCGCCGCAGCCGTCGGCGATGATGCCGTTATAGCACGTCAGCGTCTTCGTGCGAATGAACTCGAGCGCCCCGAGCTCATCCGCGAGCTTCCACGTCTCCGCTTTCGTCAGCCACATGAGCGGCGTATGAATGACAAATTCGTAATCCATCGCTAAATTCAGCGTGACGTTCAATGATTTGATAAACACATCGCGGCAGTCCGGATAGCCGCTGAAATCTGTTTCGCACACTCCGGTGACGAGATGGCGCGCGCCCCGCTGTTTGGCAAACACCGCGGCGAATGATAAAAACAACAAATTGCGCCCGTCCACAAATGTCGTCGGCAGCTCGCCTTCCTTTTGTTCAATGGCGATGTCCCGGCGCGTTAGGGCGTTCGGCGCCAATTGCCCAAGCAGCGACATATCGAGCACCGTATGACGAACGCCAAGCTCAGCGGCAATTGCCTGAGCGACTTCAATTTCGCGGCGATGACGCTGCCCATAGTCAAACGTCACCGCTTCCACTTCCCCAAACTGCTCTTTCGCCCAAACCAAACACGTCGTGCTGTCTTGGCCGCCGCTGAAGACAACGACCGCCTTTTCTTCATTCATCTTCATCATGATCAACCTCCTTCTGAATCAGCAGCAGAAGAGGTTTCCAAAACAAAAAAGGCCATACCCCTAGGATACAGCCGTCCCTAGTTTTTTATAGAGGGTTTTGCTAGAAACCTCTCCCGTACAAGCGTACGGAATTGCGATTCTTCTGTTTTTCTTCTTTACTATACCATACTTATGGCTTTTGTTGTAGCGTCTTTTTCACTTTTTCCGCTGTCCATACATACACATACAGGAGCGGAACATACACCGCGACAAGATAAAACCCTGCCTTCGCTGTCCATTCCGTCAACTGCTCAATATCTGTCTTCTCTTGGAAAAACAGCGTCCCGACAAATAAGCAAGCGAGCAACACGGGAAGCGAACGGCGCTGCTGAACAGCGAACAGCTGTTCGATCACGCGCGTCGCCGCCCAAATAGAGACCGCGATGATCGGGAACACAACGAGCACATAAATCGAGATGACAATATACTCCATCCGCTCGATAAACGGCACTTCCGGAATTTTGGCCAGCGTCAGCGTCGGCCATGTAATATGCTGAATTTGCTCTTTGTTATAAAACACGATGGAAATAAGGATCAAAACAAAATAAATGAACATCGTAAATGCGTTGGCCGCATGCGCCCACTTTTGCGAGGACGGAGCCTGTTTTAAAAACGGGTAATACATCAGCAGCATTTCAAACCCTAAATATTGCAGCACCATCTCTTTCGATGCTTTTGCCAATTGCCCAAACGAATGGTCGAACACCGGCAATAAATTCCGGTATTGAGCATACTCAAGCGGAAAGAAAACCATCGGAAAAATCGTCAACAGCGGAGTCACCACCCCCCAAACGCATAAGCCGACAACGACGCGAAACCCGCCGGAGACGGCGTAATACGTCAGCAGCAAAAACATAAGGCTGAACTGCCACGCCCCCATCAACGGGAACACCCATACTTTAATGATTTCAATGTATGATTGAAGCACCATAAACGCCGCCAACGCGTAGTAAAAAAGAAGTCCAAGGCTCAGCACCCCGCCGATCCACCGCCCGAAGTACTGTTCATGAAGCGACACGAGGTCTCCGCCTGATGGCAAATGCGACAGCAGCCGATACATCAGCCAAATCAACACGTGCGCCGCCAGCCCGGCCATTAAGACTGCCATCCAGGCATCCTGCCCCGCCTCTTTCATCAGTGGACGCTGAAAATTGAGTGCCCCGACCCCAACTTGCGTAGCATGAATGACAAAAAACACAAGAAACGGGGAGATGAGAAACCGTTCCTGAATGGCCTGCTTCATCCTAATCCCTCCTCATGTTCCCCGTCTTATTCGCCAATGCCGGTATGGACGATATCCACCGTGACGTGCGGGCGGATGTCTAGATCCGGGTATTCACGGTAAAACGCGTCGGAATCCCAATGTCTTGTCACACTGCGAACAAAATCGCCGATGCCGAGCGGGTCAATCCGTTTTTTCTGAAAATAACGGAATAACCGACGCATATTATGCTCCAATTCGTTTTGCATTTTTTTCTTCACATCAGCAAACAAATCTTGACCCGGCTGATCGAGCCATGACGGGTAATCCCGCACCGACGCATGGATATGGACGAACACATCAAGCACATGGCGGCTTCCATCACGCTTCCATTCATATTTCGACTTCGCCCATAAGTTTTGCAGCATCACCCGATCCTCGCCCTGTTTCCCGCGATTCCCAACCTTCAGCTGGTAGACGCCGTTTTTCGTTTCTCCAAGCAAAATTTTCATTAAAAACGAATCACGCAAACTCACATGCCCGACATATTGGTCGTCGCGAAACAACGCGACCCCTTCAAGCTTGACGAAATCTCCTTTTTTTTCAAAATACGGCAAAAAAGGGTCGCTCCCCGGGGAAAAATAGCGATACAAAAACAAGTGCAAATTCGTTTTCGGCAAGTTCATCGACTGCTCATTCTGCTCCACCAGATTCGGCAAATACAACGTATCGCTCAGCGTCGTTTTCGCCGTGATTTTCAGCAGCTCCTTCGCGCTTTCTTCCGCTACGCCAAGCAGCAAATGACTGCCGACTTTGTTGTTGCGCGCGAGGCTGTGCGTAATTTGCGTCACCCCCCGCCGAGCAAACTCCTTGCCGAACAAAATCAAGCGCAGCTGCCCTTCCTCAACCGGCAGCGCGGATTTCGATGACAGGCGCGGAATCAAGTCGTAGACCGTCGGCGACGTCGTCGTCAGCACATTCGGCTTTGTCATCGGCCCTTGCTTAAACGTCGGGTACACCGCAGTGCCCGTGTAGCGGCCGTTCTCGAAATCATACCCCATCTGTTGAATAATTTGAATTTCATCAATCGGCCGCGAACTGACGCAGCCGCCAAGCAACAGCAGCGCACCGAGCCATAGAAGCCCACGCCTCATCACGATCCCCCTTACTCATCAATATCGCGTTTTTGCTTCGCCGCATTCGGATCGTAACGAACCCGCGACCGCGGACGAAGAAACATCGGCCGCTCCGCCGTTTCACTGTATGGCGAACGAATGAATGTATCGCGGAAGCTGCGAACACGAAATGGATAAAACGGCAGCAAATACGGATAACCAAACGACTGCAGCCGCCCTAAATGAATGAGCAGCCCGCAGACGGCAAAGATAATGCCGATCCCGCCCCAGAAAGCGGCAAACAAAATAAATGGAAACCGGATGAACCGAATCGTGTTGGACATTTTGAAAATCGGCGTTGTAAACGAAGCGAGCGCCGCCAACGCGACGACAATCAACAAAATCGTACTCGTCAGCCCGGCATCAACGGTTGCTTGCCCGATGACAATCCCGCCGACAATCCCGAGCGTTTGTGCGACTTTCGTCGGCAGCCGCGCCCCGGCCTCGCGCAACAGCTCAATCGTAATTTCCAAAAACAGCACCTCGAGCATCGGCGGAAATGGCACGTTCGAGCGGGAATAAATGATCGGACCGAGCAAGTCTTCGGGAATCATTTCATAATGATACGTCAGCACCGCCACATAAATCGGCGACGCTAACACCGAGAACGCAACGCCGAAAAACCGGATGAGCCGGAAAAACGTGCCGAGCACCCATGGCAAATAATAGTCTTCCGGCGACGTAAAAAAATCGAAGAGAGCGGCGGGGCCAATCACGGCATACGGGGAGCCGTCGCAAAAAATGGCCACCTGCCCCGACACAAGCGCATAAATGGCCCGGTCGATCCGCTCGGTCGAGATAAAAAGAGGAAACGGTGTCCGCGAATTGTCCGCGAGCAGCTGATCCAAAATCGCGTTGTCAAACACGACGTCAAAATGAATGGACTCAAGCCGCTGCGTCACCGTTTGAATGACTTCCGGATTAGCGACACCGTCGATGTAGGCGATGACCACTTTCGTTTTCGACATCGAACCGATCGACATTTCCCGAAAGACAAGATTTGGCGTCACCACTTGCCGGCGGATGAGATGCAAGTTGACGCCGACATTTTCCACAAATCCGACTTTGGGCCCAACGACGCTGAATTCGTTTTCCGAATCATTGTTTTCCCGAAGCCCCAAATTTTCAGCCGCGGCGCCCATGAGCGCCGCTTTGTTCGGTTGCTCGCGGAATGTGACAGCGACAAACCCTTTCAGCACCTTCTCTTCAATCAGCGCCGTGTCTTCGCTCACTTCAATGCGCTGAATCGGCACGATTTGCTGCAAGTCTTCCAAACGGACAGTTGGATGGTTTGGAATGTCGTTTTGCAAATGGCAAAGAATCCGCTCTTGCAGCACTTGCGGATCGACGAGTGAATCAAAATAATAAATCGACAGCTCCTTACCTCCCACAACAAACGACACTTCGACAAAATCGCTCGATTGCCGCAGCGTTTCCCAAAGCTGCGAAATGGGCCGCTGAGGGGGGCGTTTTTTCTTTTTTTTCCAAAATGAGAATAAACCCACGAACATCCCCTCGCCTTTCCGTTTACGGCATAGTCTTCCAATCGATCGATATTTTTATGCATCCCCCTTTCATCCTATTGATTCGACAAAATCTTCTATATATTATTGAAAATAGACAAATGAAAAAAGGAGAATCGTCTATGAGCGAACTGACGAAACAGCGTCGGTCGAAACGAGCGTTGAAAAAAGTGACAGAAACGGCGGAAGCGCTGCGAAAGATGATCGACCGAACGCGTCCGCTTGAAGAGCAGCTCGACCGCATCCGCGCCTTGTTGGATGAACAGCTTGGCCATGATGAATATTTTGTTCTTGTCGATGAAAGCGGATACGGAGTTGTCCATACGAACCGCCTCCGCGAGGGAAGGGTGTTTGCCGACCCAGTCGGGCTGGCTGCCGCCCGCACGAATGAACCGCTCTTGCAAGTGTACGAACGCGATACGGGCGAGGTGCTGATTGACGCCAGCTGCCCGTTTTGGACGGAGCCAGGCGGAAAGCGGTTCAATTTGCGGATGGGGCGGCTCATGCACCGCCCGTATTTGCAATGGGTGTTAGCAAGCGTCGCCATTGCGCCCGCAGCCGTTGGGCTGGCCGCTTCCATCGCAGGGGCGCCGCCCGTTTTGGCCGCGCTGTGCGCCGCTCTCGCTGGGCTTGGGCTTGGCGCCGCCTGGCATCGGGCCATTGCCGCCGAGCTTCGCCATTGGTACAGCGTCGCCCGCACCGTCTCCTCAGGCCAATTGCAGACAGAAGTGAAAACGACGGGAAAACGGAATGAATTTCATCAAATCGCCTACGAAATCAACAAAATGATTCTCGGCATCCGCACGATCATCCATGAGCTTGGCAAAGCGGCCAAAACGGTGCATGATGTGAGCGTTGAACAGCAGATGGAAATGCGCCGCCTCTCTGAATCGTTTGACGAAATCGCCGCCGCCGTCGAAACGTTCCGCGAAGGGGCGAAACAACAAACGACCGCCGTCGAACAAGCGGGTGACGTCATCGGGCAGATGGTGGAACGCGTGCAACTCATGCGGGCCGCCGTTGAACGCGTCGTACGGCAAGCGGGCGACGCTTGGTCGTCAGCAGCAGAAGGCATCCGCCTCATTGAGGAAACGAAAACAAACATGGACGCGATGCAGCGCGGCATCGGCGAAATGACTGCCCTCATCGACAAAGCAGCCAATGAAGCGGCGCGCGTTCATGAGATGATCGCCGCCATTCGCACGATCGCCAAGCAAACGAACTTGCTCGCCCTCAACGCCTCGATCGAAGCGGCGCGGGCGGGTGAAGCGGGCCGCGGCTTTTCCATCGTCGCCCAAGAAGTCCGGAAGCTTGCCGAAGATACAAACGCCTTCGCCGCTGAAATTTTCGCCTCGCTCGACGCCATGACGAACGCGCTCAAAGAAGCCGTGCATGCGATGCAAGGAAGTGGCCGCCACGTCGAAAAAACGAAAGACTCTCTTTGGAAAACAGGGGAAACGTTCACATCGTTTCAAGGCATGTTCGCCCAGCTGAACGACTTGCTTCAGCAAAACGAATCATATGTCAACGACATCACCGCCGACGGCGAGCAGCTCGGCGGACTGATGGAAGACGTACGCACCGTCGCCGCCGATTTTTCAAACATGGTGCAAGAAACGGCGGCGGGGCTTGAGCAACAGACGCTCGCCCTTCACCAGTTGGCGCGGGAAGCCGACACGTTGGCTGCAGCAGCGCGCGATTTAGAAAACATGATCGCCCGCTTCCACTCATAACGAAACGAAGCCCTTTCGTCCCCCTTCACCAAAAAACTTTGGGGAACGAAAGGGCTCATTTACCGGCGCGGCAGCTGCCGGCGCCAAAGAAGCCACAAAAGCACAAGACTCATATAGCCAAACAGCGGATAGATGAATGACAGCAGCTCCCCGTAATGAAACGGGCTGACCGCCGCAAACAGCAAAACGAGCAGCACGCCCAGCCATTTCCCGCCAAGCGGCGCCCAAACGCGCACTTGGCGTGCAAGTCCAAACATGCCGCCGATGACCGATGTAAAAATTTCTCCGTAAATGACGACGACATAAAGCCAATACAACACAGTAAAAAACGTATGAACGACTTCGGCCATTGGAATATCATAATCGTCCTTGTGTGGAAACGACAGCAGCACCATATGGTTCAACAGCAGCAAAACCGTCAACACCATTCCGCCTAACATCGCTCCGCGCCTCACCGCTCGCTCATCGGTCGCTTCGCGGGCGATGGGGACAAGCACCGCTTGGGCCATCGCCAAGTTAAAGGCCGCATAGGAAAACGGGGACAACATCGCCTTGAGGGAATAGTCCACCGCAGCCATGTCCGGACGGCACAAATCGCCAGCCACGATTGTTTTCACAAAGGCGATGGCGCTGAACAGCACCATCATCGGCGCAACAAACACGTTGACGCCAAACAGCCCTTTGCGGTCAAACAACATGACAAGAAGCGCCAAACCGAGCGTCAGCGTGACGCCCGCCTGCCTCGGCCAGCCGATCTGCTCTTCAAACACGGCACCCGCCCCGGCGATCATCACCGCCGTCACCCCCGCGATCATCGCCGTCATCACAAGCGTCACAAACGGACTCAACATTCTTCCGAACAAATAGCGATTCAATTCATCATAGGACGCGGCTCCAATGCGGCGCGCCATCACCATTAGGCGCGCGCCGCCCCATGTGAACAAAACGCCGCTGACCGCCACCCCGATCGTCCCAGCCATTCCGTAGCGGGTAAAAAATTCAATAATTTCCCTGCCAGTCGCAAATCCCGCTCCAATCACCGTGCCGACGTAAACAGCGGCGATTTGCCATGCTTCCGACCACTCGTGTCTCTTGCCCAAATCCTCCATCTCCCTCTCTTGTCCGTTGCTTTATTGCCATATATATGTCCGGCATGGACAAGAAAGACGACAGAACGAAAAAAGAAGGCATCCGAGACAAGATGCCTTCTCACACACCGCAAACTCTCTTCATTTCATGAATATGACGTGCGATGTGAAATCGCGTTTCCATCAATGAACCGTCACCTGTTCGACTTGATGTTCGTGCAGCCCGCCGCTTCCTTCGACGTGCACTTTCACCGAATACGTTCCCTTGTTGGCAAACGTGGCCATGGCTTCGTATTCGCCGTTTCCTTTTTCATCTGCATCCACAAATTCATGCTTATTGTCCGCCTGCCAAATTTCAAAGCGAACGGTGGCGTTCGTAAACGGCTTCCCATCTTTGGTGAGGTGAACGGTCAATGCCGCCGGTTTTCCGGCTTCGAACGAACGGGACGACAGCGAAATGGCGACGGCGCCATGATGGTGTTCTTCAGCACTGCCTTGGGAATTTTCGCGCGCACCGTCAGCCGTCGCCGCCTGTTCCGGGCTGCCGGCGACAATATCTTTCTTCGGCATGTTATGCATGTCGCGCGCCGTCACATGGGCGACCACCGAATATGTTCCCGCTTCGGTGAACGTTTTTTCCACCGAGTATCGGCCGTCGCCGTCATGCTTCGCTTCAAGCATTTCCCGCTCGTCGCTTCCATGCTTCCATACTTCAAACTTGACTTCGTTCGCATCGTCTACTTTTTCGCCGCCGTACGTCACGACGCAGGCGAGCTTGGTCGGTTTGTTCAAATCGATATGATCCGGCGCATCGATTTTCACGTCAAGCACGGCCGACGTCTCGGCTTGCTTGTTGTGATTTGTACAAGCAGCCATGATCATCATCCCCAAAAGTACAACAGCAAACGCGAAACCAACCTGTCTTCTCATCTTCACCTTTCTCCTTTTTCCTTCAAATTCATGATCATCATGAGCACCAAAGACGGAGTCTTTTCCGCCTCTTTTTCTGTTTTTCACTTTATCATAGCTTTGCCGCACCTACATTAGTATTCACCATTTTTTCAAAAACATTTCATCGTTATTACAATTTTTTTGTACAAAACACTTGAAAGTCAAAAAAGGTCAAAGTATAATAAAGTCAGAAAGTCAAAGAAAGTCAAAGTCAAATCCCGAATAAGAGAAAAGGGGGTATGTCTCATGCTATGCCAAGCATGCCAACAACGTGAAGCAACAGTGTTTGTCAACTTGCAATGGAACGGGGAAAAACAACAACTTCACCTGTGCCATGAATGCTATGAAAAGCAAAAACAACAACTGTCCATTCCGATGAACTTCGGCTTTTCACCGTTTTCCTTTGATGACTTCTTTACTAGCCCGTTCACAGCCGCCAACGCCGGAATGAGCGCGCCGAAAACGATGGGGAAACGCCCGCAAAGCCATAGCGGCGGATTTTTGGATCAGTTTGGCCGCAACTTGACGCAAATGGCCAAAGCGGGCTTGATCGATCCGGTCATCGGCCGCGACAAAGAAATCGCCCGCGTGATCGAAATTTTAAACCGCCGCAACAAAAACAACCCGGTGTTGATCGGGGAGCCGGGTGTCGGGAAAACAGCCATCGTTGAAGGGCTCGCGCTGAAAATCGCCGAAGGGCAAGTGCCGGAAAAACTATTGAACAAAGACGTGTACTTGCTTGACGTGGCGTCGCTTGTCGCCAACACCGGCATCCGCGGTCAATTTGAAGAGCGGATGAAGCGGCTCATCGCCGAACTGCAAGAGCGGAAAAACATCATCTTGTTCATTGACGAAATCCATCTGCTCGTCGGTGCTGGAGCCGCTGAAGGCTCGATGGACGCGGGCAATATTTTAAAACCGGCGCTTGCCCGCGGGGAACTGCAAGTCGTTGGGGCGACGACACTCAAAGAATACCGGCAAATTGAAAAAGACGCGGCTCTTGAGCGCCGCTTCCAACCGGTCATCGTCCACGAGCCGACCGTTGAGGAAGCGATCGCCATCTTAAAAGGCATTCAGCCAAAATATGAACAATTCCATCATGTCCGCTATACGGACGAAGCGATCGAAGCGTGCGTGAAATTGTCGCACCGCTACATTCAAGACCGCTTCCTCCCGGACAAGGCGATCGACTTGCTTGACGAGGCCGGCTCGAAAGCGAACTTGCGCCTCGGCCCGACCGATGAAAAGCAGCTGCAAGAGCGGTTGATCCAAATCACGAAAGAAAAAGAACAAGCGGCGAAAGAAGAAAACTACGAATTGGCGGCGAAACTGCGCGATGAAGAGCTGAAGCTTGAGAAACAACTCGAGCAAGGCGTCAACCAAGAACGCCCTGTCGTCGATGCCGCCGACATCGAACAAATCATCGCCGAGAAAACCGGCATCCCGGTCGGCAAGCTGCAAGCCGATGAAAAAGAAAAAATGAAACATCTTGAAGAACACTTGGCGAAAAAAGTGATCGGCCAAGCGGAAGCGGTGAAAAAAGTCGCGAAAGCCATTCGCCGCAGCCGCGCCGGCTTGAAAGCGAAACACCGCCCGATCGGTTCGTTCTTGTTCGTCGGCCCGACCGGCGTCGGGAAAACGGAGCTCGCCAAAACGCTCGCCGAGGAGCTGTTTGGCACAAAAGACGCCATGATTCGCCTCGATATGAGCGAATACATGGAGAAACATTCCGTCTCGAAGCTGATCGGTTCGCCGCCGGGCTATGTCGGCTTTGAAGAAGCCGGCCAGCTGACGGAAAAAGTGCGCCGCAATCCGTACAGCATCATCTTGCTTGACGAGATTGAAAAGGCGCACCCGGATGTACAGCACATCTTCTTGCAAATTTTGGAAGACGGCCGCCTAACCGACAGCCAAGGCCGCACCGTCAGCTTCAAAGACACGGTCATCATCGCGACAAGCAACGCCGGTGCGACCGACAAAAAAATCACCGTCGGCTTTGAAAAAGAGGGCAACGGGCAAACAAGCGTCCTTGACTCTTTGAGCGCCTACTTCAAGCCGGAATTTTTGAACCGCTTCGACGCCATCATCGAGTTCAAGCCGCTCGAAAAACAGCACTTGCTCCAAATCGTCGATTTGATGCTCGCTGACGTCAAAGCGGCGATGCGCGAACAAGGCATTGAACTCGAAGTGACCGAAGCGGCGAAAGAAAAACTGGCCGAACTCGGCTACCATCCGGCCTTTGGCGCCCGCCCGCTCCGCCGTGTCATCCAAGAGCATGTCGAAGACAACATCGCCGACTGCCTGCTTGACGCAAGCAGTCCCGTGCGCGCAATCCGCATCGACGCAGAAGGGGACGCCATTGTGGCGAAAATCGAATCATAACTTACAACAGAGGATCCGCCGAACATCAATTTTGCTTTCGGCGGATCTTTCTTTCCAATGGACCGTTTATCAAACCGATTTTTCACCTCGATTCAGTCAAGCACACTTTTAGTGAAGGGGTGAATATTTTATAAAATAATTTTTTTGGAAATATTATTGACACTTACTTTTTTTTTGCTAAAAATAAGTTATAAATTCTAAATATTAGGAGGGATTGTGATGTTCAAAAGAAAGATGATTCAAACCATTAGTCCGATTCTTTTGGCTGGATTGCTTTCTCTTACCCCATTTAATAAGACAGAAGCAGAAATCAATCCAACCTATATCCCTTATGATGGATATGAATACGTTCACAGCACAGATACAAGAGGGCTGACCATTTATTGGACTCATACCCACGTAAACAACAAATCTACTACTGACACTGTTTCCCACACAGTCAAGAGAGAAGCGTATGCAACCGCTACTGTTTCTTCGTCGTCCACATTTAACGAGATGGTCCTGGAAGTAGGAATTAGTACGGAAGTAAGTTTAGGAGCGCGGGTGGAAAAAACAACAACTGTTACTTGGACGATCCCTCCTTATTCCACCTATACCCTTCGATATGGAAGCCGTTGGGTGAAAGCGACCGGTAAAGAAAATTACTACAGCAGAGGAACTCTCATCAGCTCGAAAACCGTCAGCGGACAATGGACATATGAGGGATATTCCGACAGCATTAAACAAAACTAAACACTCATGAATGGTGATTTTATGAGCAAAAAATTTTTCCATCCCCTTTTCATCTGCTTTCTCTTGCTGGCGGCGTGCGAACGCGGACACGACCCCGCCCCTGTTGCGCCGCATCCGGTGGAGAAAGCGAAGCAGGAACATGAAAAAGCGGAGACGGAACAAAAGCCGTTATCGTTGGAACAGAAATTTCTCCCTCCGCATTTTCTAGTCAATCAATTTATTGCAAAGGCGACAAGTCGATCGATCGAGCTGACGATTCATTACACCATCTCGGAACAGCTGTACCGTTTGCTTGAACAGTATCGAGATTACTATTTCGTCATTCAATATCCAGAGGAACTCTCGCGTCTGACCCATGTTGACCGTTCCAACGCTGTCAAAGGCCCTTTGCCGGCAAACGGACAGTTATCATATACCATCACCATTTCTTCCACTTGGACAAATGATATACCAAAAGATTTGATCAATCGAATCAATCATGGAGACTTGCGGTACAATCTTCTCATTTTGGACAAAGAACGGTTCCCCGTGCATATTTTCAATGATGTTCAATGGTACCAATCGTTCGACCCAAACAAAGGATCCAGCGTCATTTCGGAAGACGGTGGTGCAAGAAAATGACGGCCGTTCGGTCAAACGTTTTCATCGACCGCACGTCCGTTTCTTGAGGTCAGACTCTTTCGCACGAATAAAGGATTTTCGCTGTAAAAAGGGGCGGTCGCCATCGCCTCTTTTTCTTTTTCCGTCTTTTCTCCAGGAACGAAAAAATTTTGCTATAATGAAGAAAAACGCAAGGGGGCATCGCGATTGCCAAACGAAATGGAGACGATCATCATTCAGACGCTCCGCCCGGCTCTTCACCCGTTCGTCATCTACCTGTTCGGTTCAGCCGCCCGTGGGGCGATGCGCTCGGACAGTGATGTCGATATCGCCTTTGTCAGCGACGGCGAACCGCATGATCCGTATGAGCTGTTTCGGCTCGCGGGGCATTTGGCTGACAAGTTAGGGCGAGATGTCGATCTTGTCGATTTGCGCCAAGCCAGCACCGTGTTTCAAGCGCAAGTCGTCTCGAGCGGAAAGGTGATCGATTGTTGCGACGAACGGAAACGAATGGAGTTTGAAATGAAAACGTTGAAAATGTATGCAAAGCTGAATGAAGAGAGGGCGCCAGTATTAAAACGAATTGCAGAAAGTGGGTCGGTGTATGAAACATGATGTGATTTTGAATAAGGTCAGCATCATTGAACGATGTCTGAAACGAATTGACGAAGAATATGACCACGACCCCCAAAATTTACAAAATTATACAAAACAAGACTCGATCATTCTCAATTTACAGCGGGCGTGCGAGGCATGCATCGATTTGGCCATGCATATCGTGGCCGAGCAGAAATTCGGACTGCCGCAGCATAGCCGCGATGCGTTCGCTCTCCTCGAAGAACATGGGGTCATCTCCCCTTCCGTAAGCAAAAAGATGAAGGCGATGGTCGGATTCCGCAACATCGCCGTTCACAACTACCAACAACTGAACCTTGGCATTTTGCAAGCCATCATCGACCACCATCTCGATGATTTTAAACACTTTGCCAAAGCCATCCTCGATTATGCCAAGAAAAACGGCTAGGCCGGCTCCCACGCGGAAGCCGGCCGGTTAGCGCCGCAGACCGTTCATCAACACGTGAATCGTCCGCTCCATTTCCGCCTCATCGTCCCAATGGTGATCAGGCAAAAGGAGAAAGCGGGCGGCCAAAAAGCCGGTGAGCGATGTGATCGTCAAGCGGATGACCGAATCAACCGGCAGCTCGGCCAACTCCCCTTTTTCTTGAAAATGGCGGACAATACGGGCAAATTTTGGATACACGTGCTCTGTAAACACGCGTTGAAAGCACTGTTTAATCTCGGAATGAAAGGCAACCTCCTGCCAAAGCACGCGAATCGCCGGCAAATACGTTTTCACAAAGGTGTAGCGGTTGGCGAGCACCGCGCGCAAAAACTGTTCATACGTCTCATATTCGTTATCAAACACTTCGCGGACGAATTCTTTCGCCAAAAACGGGGCGACGGAATGAAACAACGTCGGCGTGACGATGGCCAGCAATAAATCTTTTTTCGTCTTATAATGGCGGAAGATCGTCCTTCCGCCACCCCAGCCTTTTTGGCGATTTCGCTCGTCGACGTCGCCGCATAGCCTTTCTCGGCGAACATTTCAACGGCAGCTTCCAAAATTTTTAGCTGCTTTTCGCTGAACTGCCCTTCCTTGCCGCCGATTTGCAGCAATTCCTGAATCCATGAATGCTCGCTCATGACTCTACTCCTTACAGCTTGCGGTATTTTTTCAATGCTACTACATTTAATAGCATAAACAGCAACGTAAAGCCAAGCAGCACGTACACATCAACGGCGATGGCGCTAAAACCTTCTCCGCGCACCATAATGTCGCGCAGCGCGTCCGCCCCGTAGGTGAGCGGCATGATGACGCTTAAGGAACGAAGCCATTGTTCCATCGTGTCGAGATTGAACAAACCCGAGAAAAACACTTGCGGCACGACGACAAGCGGGATAAACTGCACCATTTGCAGCTCGTTGTTGGCGAACGCCGACAGCAGCATCCCAAGCGCCAGCGCCGTCATCGCCAGCAAAAACGTAATGAGCAGCACATACCAAAACGAACCTTCCATCATCATGTCCAACACATCAATGGCAAACCATGAAATTAAGCTCGCTTGAATCGTGGTAAACAATCCGAACCCGATCATGTAGCCAACGCCCATTTCCCAGCGCCGAATTCACTCGCTTGATCAATGCCGGCGATCATGCGCACCAACGTCGTCTTGCCCGCCCCCGACGGGCCGAGCAGGCCGAATATTTCCCCCGTCTGGACTTCCAACGACACATCGTCGATGACCACTTTTTTTCCAAACCGCTTGGAAACACGCTCGACTTGAATAGGTGGATGAGTGCGCATTGTTCATTCCCCCTTTACACCTCATCATGACGTCACCAGTTTGCCGGATTCCTCCGATTCCTGAACCATACGTTTCTTGAATGCCGAAACGATGACGAGAACAACCCCGACAAACGCCAGCCAACATAAGACGGAAACGGGTTCGTTCCATTGAAATGTCGGATCAAAGAAAAAGAGTTCCCGAAGCCCCTCGACCATGAAGCGCTGCGGCAGCCATGAATAAACCCAATCGCGGTAAAATGATGTCATCAATTCCGGCGCCATGGAAAGCAGTGGAGCGCCGAAGAACAAAAGAAGAATAAAAATCGGGATCCCTTTTAACCCAATCCAACCGAACACGGCGCTTTCAATGGCAAAAAAGCTAAAAAAGGCAAGGGAAACAAACAGCGCCATATCTATAAATGAAGGGATATGAAATCCGATCGCATCCGCCATCCCGATAAGTCCAAATCCTGCGATCAGCGCCAGCAGCAGCCCAACAACCGTTTTCATCACCTGTGCAGCTAGCTTCTCGCGTCGATGGGCAAACGCGCGTCGATCCATCGCTAAATGTAGCAGCGCCGCTGCAGCGAGGCTTGCCATCCAAATCGGCTGAACGAACGAAACAGGCGCATTGCCGTTGGCGCTGTGTGTGCCGACCGCGTGAATGACGGCCGTCTCTTTCTCAACAGGCGAGGCGAGAAGAGCAGCCTGTTCAACCGTCACCATTCCCCCTTTTTTAGCCATCGCTTGCAACAATTGTTGGCGCACGTTGGCATTGATATGGTCCGCCGCTTGATTCAAGATTTGCTGCACGATGGCAGACGCTGCGGCATTCATTCCTTGATTGACGACGATTTTCACTTTTGGGGCAGAAGGACGGGGCGTCTGCAGGGACGCTACTTTCTTGCTGAAATCTTTTGGAATGATGAGAGCGCCATAATAGTGTTGCTTATCCATTCCTTTTTTCGCTTTGTTCTCGCTGTCAACTTGCATCCAATCAATTGGGGGTTGATCCTTTCCAGCTGCATTCGATTTCGCCATGTTTTGGATGGCTTGTTCAATGTTCTTCCCCATGTTGATCGGGGGCTGATTCGGCAATTGCACCCCTTCGTCCTCGTTGACAAACGCAACGGGAAGCTTTTGCGGCTTCGGATGCACGGTTGGAACAAGAACAAGAGAGAAAATCAATACTACAATGGCCACCATGACAGGCGACAAGACCACCCACTTACTTCTCAAAATGCTCATGCACCTTTCCTCCTTCTTGAAATAAAATAGTGAGTAATCACTCACAAAAAGTATAAAACAGGACAAACGTGTTTGTAAAGTGAGTAATCACTCGCAAAACAAATTTTTTGAGCTGCCGAACTGTCGGCAGCCCCTCTACTCGTTCATCGTTTGCATGTCTCGCCAGCCGTAGCACCACTCCCATAATGCTTTTCCGCCGATTTCCACCCTTTCCTCGGCCACTTTTTCACCGCCAAGCCGTTCGTAAAAACCGCGTGACGGATTGTCGGCAAGCACCCAGACGGCCAGCGAATGAATGCCTTGTTGCGCCAAATGGCGGATCAACGCTTGAACGAGTTGCCGGCCGAGCCCTTTTCCTTGCACCTCTTTAAGCAAATAAATCGCATACAGCTCCCCGTCATACTTCGCTATCAGACCGTCGGCTGCCCGATTTGGTCCGCCGGAGACGAATCCAACGACGCGTCCGTTTTCCTCGGCGACAAACACGGAATGGTCCGATTGGCGGAGCACCTTCTCCCATAACGTTTGCTTTTCTTCCACTGTCAACGTCTCCAAGTACGCGTCTGGCACGATGCCGCTGTACGTCGTCTTCCAACTTTCGACGTGGACGGAGGCGATGGCCGGTGCGTCGGCCCATGTGGCTTTACGGATCATCGTTTTCCCCCTTTTCCCCAGTTTGATAGAAGTTTTCAAATTGAACGCTCTCCCACCTACGCTTGAGCTTTGAGGTGAGAGATTGTTGGAAACACCCGCCCCACAGCAGGCTGTCAACCAAGCCATCCCCGCCCAACACGTGGAAGTGGGGGTCTTCTCGGCGCGAGATGATAAAGAAAAGCAGGGCGGTGCTGTTCCCGCCCGCCTTCTTTGCTTCTTTTTACAAGGCTTTGTCATCGACACTGTCCAACCACCGCTCGATATGGCCGACGACCGAAGCGACCGCCCCGTCAGCAAACGGCGACTGTAGGTTGGCGCTTTGGACGAGCTCGGTGAACGGCCGGCTGCCGCCCAATCGACAAAGCGCCACATAGTCGCGCCACGCCGCAGCCCGGTCGTCTTGCGCCCGCTTCCAAAATTGGAACGCGCACACTTGCGCAAGGGTGTAATCAATGTAATAAAACGGGTCGGTGTAAATGTGCCCTTGCCGCTGCCAAAACCCGCCGCGCTCAAGGTAGTCATGGCCGGCGTAGTCTCTTGTCGGCAAATACACGTTCTCGATGTCACGCCATGTTTTCTTCCGCTCAGCTGGCGTCATATCCGGGTTCTCATAGACCGCGTGCTGGAATTCATCGACCGCCACGCCGTACGGCAAAAACAAAAGCGCGTCGCTCAAATGGGCGAATCGGTATTTGTCGGCGTCGTCGGCGAAAAAGAGCTCCATCCACGGCCAGGTGAAAAACTCCATGCTCATCGAATGGATTTCACACGCCTCAAGCGTCGGCCAGTTGTATTCCGGAATGTCGTAATGGCGGCTTTCATACACTTGGAACGCATGTCCGGCTTCATGGGTGAGCACATCAATGTCGCCGGACGTCCCGGTAAAGTTCGAGAAAATAAACGGCGCCTTGTAATCATCGATATACGTGCAATAGCCGCCGCCCGCCTTTCCTTTTTTGGCGACGAGGTCCATCAATTCATGTTCGACCATATAGCGGAAAAACTCGCCTGTTTCCGGCGACAGCTCTTCATACATGCGCCGGCCGTTTTCGACGATCCAATCGGCATCCCCTTTCGGCGCCGGGTTGCCGGTTGAAAACATAAACGGCTCATCGTAATAGTAGAGCTTCTCGACCTTGATGCGCTGCCGCTGGCGCTCGCGCAGCCTGGACGCGAGCGGAACGATGTGTGTTTTCACTTGCCGGCGGAAATTGGCAACCATGTCGGCATTGTAATCGGTCCGTCCTAAACGGGCATAGCCGAGCTCAACAAAGTTTTTGAACCCAAGCTTCCGGGCGATCGCTGTGCGGACGTGGACGAGCTCATCATACAGCTCATCGAGCTCTTTTTCGTGGTCCGTGAAAAACGAAAACCGCGCTTCGCTCGCCCGTTGGCGCATCGTGCGGTCCGGCGACTCGACAAACGGCTGCAGCTGGGCGAGCGTCCGCTCCTCTCCTTCAAACATGATTTTCGCCGATGCAATGAGCTTCGTATATTCGCTGGCCAGCTTGTTTTCTTTTTGCAAGTCTTCGACAACCGCCGGCGCGTATGTTTTCAGTTGCGTTTCCGCCAACGCAAACAGCTGTTTTCCCCACACTTGTTCCAATTCAGCGCGGAACGGCGAGGAAACAAGCGCGCGGTAATAATCGTTGACGAGCCCCTTGACGACCGGCTCGGTTTCGTCGAAAAAGTCCTGTTCTTGTTTATAAAATTCATCGTTTGTATCAATCGTATGGCGGATGTGGCAAAGGTTCGCCATCGTGCTGTAGCGGCGGCGCAGTGCATTGATCCGCTTCATCGCCTCGTGCTGCAAGGCGGCGCTCCCGGCACGGCGGAACGAATCAAGCGCTTCTTGAAACGATGCTTGCAATTGAGCGATGTCCGGCCGCTCGTAACGAAATTCGGAAAACTTCATGCTCTGTCCCTTCTTTCCTTTCATTTTTACATTTTTTCATCACTCAGCCGACCTACTGTTTATTCGCCATGAATCCTCAAAATCCTTCTCGATTTCCCATTCTCTGGTTCATCACCACAAATTATACTAATCATTTCACTCATATTTCGCAACCTTTGCATAATATATAAAAAACCACCCATATATGCGCATAAAAAGGCTCTTCACCAAAATTTTGCGCTTTCTCTTTTCCATCGGTCCATTAGGCGCGTTGGAAATCTTTATCTGAGAGAGCGTGCAAACGTTCCGAAAGAATGTGCAAAATCTGGAACAATCCACAAACATTTTGCACATTATTTCGGAATCCATCTGAAATAATTTGAAAAAGGATTCTGAAATAATGTCCTAATTTACAAGGATGGGACAAGAGCTGCTTTCCTATGCTTTTTCCTATCCTTCCTCCTACTGATCCTTTCTCTCGTTTGGCAAGTGTTGGCCAAGGGCGAATCCGCCCCGCCATCCCCTTTATTTTCCTTCAACAAGTCGCTCACACGTGCTTTTCATAAAATTTTTGATGCTACCTTAGCTTCAAATTTTTGACCAATTTGAACCACGTTAAAAGTAAAGGCCAATGCACAACCTAATCCAGCTACCGGATTCGGTTAGAAACAGCTAACATACTTTAATGGCTAGTGCAAGTACATCTTTTAGTGATGAACCTTTCTCTGAACAAATTTCCATTTTATTTCCTCATAGAAAAAGAAAGCAACTATCATGATCTTGATCTTCGCAACCATTTCTATTTTTCAAAAACAAATCATATTCCCATTCGCGCCCTCTTCCCCCTAGAAATAGCGGCCATGGATTGGGAATCTCGTCCCATCTTCTGTATTTCCCAAAAACATATTGACGATTTTTGTCGAATCAGGTAAGATAGTGTCGGCAACCATATACCCCCTCTCCACTTCAATGGGATAGAGGTTGCGGTGAACAAAAGTAGCGCTGCCGAGGCTCGGAGCGGTCCATGACGCAGCGGGAAAGGGTTCACCGCCGAAGTTTGCGGCGCGCTCCGGCGGCGCAAGCTGGGCCTGCGGCCGAACAGGCGCAGGACTGCCATCGCCCTTGGGCGATGGAGCGCTATCGCCATTCAGTTGGATGCGAATCGATCATGCACCTGCTGAAGAGGCGCGGGTGCTTTCTTTTTTTGAAAGGAGCGTTTTGACCTTGGATCAGCAACGAAAACTTGGCATTTGGGTGTTAACCGCGCTCGTCGTTGGCAATATGGTTGGTTCCGGCATTTTCATGCTGCCGCGCTCGTTGGCGGAAGCGGCGAGCCCCATCGGCGTGATGCTCGCCTGGCTGTTGACCGGAGCCGGCGTCCTCATGACGGCGGTTGTGTTTGGCAACTTGGCAATCCGCAAGCCCGAGTTAGGCGGCGGACCGCAAATTTACGCGAAGGAGCTGTTTCCGAAAGGCTCCAATCTCTCGATTTTATCGGGATTTATGTCATCATGGGGCTACTGGGTCGGCAACTTTGCCGGCAACGTGGCGATCATTACAACATTTGCAAGCTACTTGTCGACGTTTTTCCCGGTTCTGACGAGCGGCCAAACGGTGTTCACCGCCGGGGCGTTCACCTTGAAGCTTGGGAACTTGTTGACGTTTCTCGTCTGCACGGCGCTCCTTTGGGGGATGCATATCATCATTTTGCGCGGGGTAGAAGGCGCTGGCAAGCTGAATTTTGTTGCCACCGCGGCCAAAGTGCTTGGCTTTTTCCTATTTATCGTCATCGCGCTGTTTGCCTTTGACAAAGCCGTCATCGGCCCGCTTGATGCCCCTCGCTATGACGGGAACGGACAGCCGATCGGTTTGCTTGCGCAAATCAACAATGCCGCCTTGTCGACGTTATGGGCGTTTGTCGGCGTCGAATCGGCGATGGTGTTCGCTTCCCGCGCGCGCAAACAAGCGGACGTAAAACGGGCGACGATCGCCGGCCTGCTCATCGCCTTAGCCATTTACATCGGCATCAGCTTTTTGGTGATGGGCGTCTTGCCGCAACGCGAACTGATTCAATCGGAAAAACCGCTCGTGGACGCCATCAATGCCATCGTCGGACCGGCGGGCGGCTACGTGTTGGCTGGCCTTGGGCTGATCAGCTTGCTCGGCTCAACGCTCGGCTGGATTTTATTGAGCGCGGAAGTGCCATACCAAGCTGCCAAACAAGGACTGTTTATGCCGGCCTTTTTGAAAGAAAACAAGAAAAACGTGCCGAGCTTCTCGCTCACGTTGTCGAACGCCTTCGCGCAATTGTTCATTTTCTCGACCATTTCCCATTCGATGGCGGCGGCGTTTGACTTCGTCATTTACATCGCCACGCTCGCTTATCTCGTTCCATATTTGATTGCTTCCGTCTTCCAGCTGAAGCTCACGCTCACTGGGGAAACGTATGCGGCAGGACGGGAGCGGCTCGCGGACGGCATCGTTGCGGCGCTGGCAACATTGTATTCCGTCTGGGTCGTCATCGCCGGGACGGCGGATATGAAAACGTTCCTGCTCGGCGTTGCCTTGCTGGCAAGCGGCGTGATCTTCTACCCGCAGGTGAAAAAGGCAGCGCAGCAGGCAAATGAAAAGCAAAAACTGTCGGCATAGCCAAAAAACGGACGCCTATCGTTTGGGTGTTCGTTTTTTTCTGTTTTGGGGCAGGATCTTTTCTTTCGTAAGACGAAATATACAAGATGGTTCCATTTTTGAAGGAAAGAGAGGTCCTGCTGATGAATAATAACGAACACCCGACGAAACGCCGCGGCATGACGGCGGAAGATTTGCTTCGCCTCCGCTCGGTGCGCGACCCGCACTACGCGCCGGACGGAACGCGCGTCGTGTTTGTGGAAAAATCGATCGACGAAGAAAACCAATACCGCTCCCATCTATATAATGTGGACGGAAGACGGCGCCGTCCGTCCATGGACGTTCGGGCGCTGTCGCGACACGAAGCCGCGCTTTTCCCCGGACGGCGAAACGATCGCCTTTTTGTCTGACCGCTCGGGGCGTGTGCAGCTTTGGCTGCTGCCTGCCAATGGCGGCGAAGCGCGCCAGCTGACGTTTTTCAAAAACGGCGTGCGCGATTACGTCTGGTCGCCGGATGGAACGTTTCTCATCGCCCTAACGACGCTTGGCGATGATGAAACGATTGAAGACCGCGAAGAACCGGAAAAGGCAGAAGTGAAGCGAGCCGACCTGAAACCGCGCGTGATCGAGCGGCTGTATTACAAATCGGACGCGGCTGGTTTTCTTGACGGCAAACGGGCGGTGCTCACGCGCATCGATGTGCTGTCAGGAAAAATCGAAGCGTTGACGGGCCGCGAGGAGGAAATCGGTTCGTTTGCGATTTCGCCAAACGGACGGACGCTTGCCTTTGTCGCCAACCGAAACGAGGATCCGGACACCACCTTTACCCGCGACATCATTTTGCTCGATCTCGAGAAAAAAACAGAAACGAACTTGACGAACGGCTGCGGCGCGTTCGCCTCGCTCGCCTGGTCGCCGGACGGAATGAAGCTTGCCGCCGTCGGCCATGATTTGGCTTATCTTGGGGCGACGCTTCACCGGCTTTACGTCTTTGAGCCGGAACGTGGAACGAAGCGGGTGTTGACCGCCGACTGGGACGTCCATCTCGGTGACGCCATGGTCGGCGACATGCACGCTGATGCGAAAGGCCCGGGCCCGATTTGGGCGAGCGACGGAAGCGGCCTGTATGTCACCGCCTCAGAGCGCGGACGCGTCAACGCATATTTCGTCTCGCTCGCCGGCCCGATCGTTCCAGTGGTCGAAGGAGATTTTCATCTATACGGATTCACCGTCCATCCGAATGGACGGCAAGCCGTCGCCGCCATCAGCTCGCCTACGTCCGTTGGCGATTTATATGCGGTCTCGCTTGCCGATGGAACGAAAACACGGCTTACGCGTGCCAATGAAGCGCTTGAACATGAAGTGGCCTTCGCCGCTGCCGAACCGTTTACGTATCGATCGGCGGACGGTTTGGAGATTCAAGGCTGGATCGTCAACTACCCCCACTT
>NZ_ATCO01000072.1:0-26226 GCF_000422025.1 Geobacillus sp. WSUCF1
CCGCAGGACGCGGGCTGCCTTTAGGCGAAATTACGGCGCCTCCGCTTTTCTTATGACGCTTGCGTTTTGTTTAGTTTTCAAGGAGCTTTTTCGCTGTCCCTTAATGATGACAGCTATTAAATAATAACCCATGGACAACGAAAAGTCAACAACTTTTTTATTTCTTTACCGTCACAAGCAATGTTGATTGTATCATGTGGATGTTGTTTAGGCAATAGTATTTTTTGGAACTGACACTGATCAACCTTGCACCATTTCCTCGATATATATGTCCCGCTGAACGCTTAGTGACAGCAACTGTCCGGTTTCGATGATCTTGACGATCGGCCGGGCTGGCTCGTCCGAAGGAATAAACATCACTTCAGCCATTTCGCCGTTGGAGAGTTTGACGACGGCTCCTGTTTGTAGGCCGATGAGATTGTTCACCAGCGCGGCGACAGCTTCTGTACTCAGTTTGCCGAACTGCTCCCTTTGCATCGTTTCAATGGCCCGAAACGGCGACTGTTTGCGACGGTATAACCGTTCTGAAGTCATGGCATGGTAGACATCAGCGACGGCAACGATCTGGCTGTAAGGGTGAATTCTTTCTGCTTTTACTCCGAGCGGGTAGCCGCTGCCGTCATTTCGTTCATGATGTTGCAACACAGCAAGTTTTGCCCCATGGTTTAGCGCAGGGATTTTTTGCACCATGCGGTAGCTGAAGACAGGGTGCTGCTTTACTTCATTGAACTCGGCTTCAGTGAGCGCCGACGGATTTGTCAAAATTCTCTTACTTACTTTCGCCATGCCACAGTCTGCTAGCACACCGGCAAGGGCGATTTGGTGGCATTCCCCTTCGCTGTATCCAAGCTGCATGGCCAAAAAGCCCGCGAGCAGCCCGACGCTGACGGCATGATGGTGCAAATATTCGTCCTTTGTTGCGTAATGATGCAACATAAGCAACTCCCGTTTTTGGCCCGCCATTCGTTCAAAAAGCGAAATGATGACCCCTCTGATTTCGCCGATATCAACCGGCAAACCGGCTTGCCACGATTGAAACCATGTTTTGTATCGTTGGACCGCCTCTAAGTAGAAAGCCATCGGCTGTTTGGCAACCGCCGTTGATGCGGAATCGACGTTGGGAAATGGTTCACCGTTAGCAAGCAATGGTTCAACGTCCACTTCCTCAACGAGGAATTTTTCAAGTACGAGTAGCAACGGTTTCGTGATCACGGTGTTTTTCGGTATAATTGGACGTTTCGTCTTGCCGAGCACATCTTCAGCGAGCACGCATCCTTCGCGAAGCTGGGAGCGTTTCACACGGACCATCGATTAGTGCCCCCTTTGTCTTTTTTTCTCTGTATTTCTATCGTAACATGATTTTGGCCGCGATGGCAGGCTTTTGAAACAGAAAAACGACGCCCCGCGCCTATAGGCGAAGCGCCGTTTCCGTTAGGCTGAATGATCTTCTTCTTTATTCCTCGTCCCTTTCTTCCTCAGGCACTTTCGCCACCGTAGCGACGCACTCATGCCCATCTTCGCCAGAGAGGCGAATGAGCTTAACGCCTTGGGCGATTCTTCCCGTCCGAGAAATATCGCTGACGGCAATGCGAATGAGCACGCCGCCGGTCGTGATCACCATGACGTCTTCATTGCCGACGACGGTTGTCACCGCAACGACAGGACCGTTTTTATCCGTGACGTTGCACGTTTTCAATCCTTTGCCCCCGCGGCTTTGCACGCGGTATTCCGAGGCCGGAGTGCGCTTGCCGAACCCTTTTTTCGTGACGACAAGCACATCATGATGGTCTTCTAAAATTTCCATGCCAACTACTTCATCCCCGTCATCAAGCGTGATCGCTTTGACTCCAGTCGCGCTGCGGCCCATCGCCCGCACGTCGGTTTCCGGAAAACGGATGAGCATGCCGTTTTTCGTACCGATGATCAAATGCTTTTTGCCATCCGTCAGCCGGACAGAAATCAGTTCATCCCCTTCGCGCAAATGGATGGCGATAAGCCCGTTGTTGCGAATATGGGCGAACGCTGAAAGCGGGGAACGTTTGGCAATTCCTTGCTTTGTCGCAAACACGAGGTAGCGTTCATCGCTAAACTCGCTTTCAATCGGAATCATGGCGTTGATCCACTCATCTTTATCGAGCTCAAGCAAGTTGATGATGGGCAGCCCTTTGGCTGTGCGGCCGAATTCCGGAATCTCGTAGCCTTTTGCCTGATATACTTTCCCTTTATTCGTGAAAAACAGCACGGTGTCATGAGTCGACGTAATGAGCAAATGTTCGACAAAATCGTCTTCCGCCGTATGCATGCCTTGCACGCCCCGTCCGCCGCGTTTTTGGCTCCGGTACGTCGATAAAGGCAAGCGCTTGATGTAGCCTTTATGAGTAAGCGTGATGACGACATGCTCTTGTGGAATTAAATCCTCGTCATCGAACTGCTCAACGGCTCCTGAAACGATTTCCGTGCGCCGCTCATCGTTGAACCGCTCCTTAATTTCGCTCAGTTCATCGCGAATGATTTGCAATACTTTCTCTTCGTCGGCCAATACGCCTCTCAGTTCTGCGATCAGACGGACAAGGTCTTGGTATTCTTGTTCGATTTTTTCCCGCTCAAGGCCGGTTAACCGTTGCAGGCGCATATCCAAAATCGCCTGCGCTTGCCGTTCACTGAGTGAGAACCGCGCCATCAGCCCTTCGCGCGCCGCCTCCGTTGTCTGTGAGCGGCGGATGAGGTCGATCACTTCATCCAAATGGTCAAGGGCGATGCGCAACCCTTCCAGAATGTGAGCACGCGCCTCGGCTTTTTTCAGCTCAAACGCCGTCCGCCGGCGGATGACGGTTTTTTGATGGTTTAAATAATGCTCCAAACACTCTTTTAAGTTCAGCACTTTCGGCTCGCCGTTTACCAAAGCAAGCATGTTGATGCCAAAACTCGTTTGCAATGCCGTATGTTTGTACAAATTGTTCAACACAACCTTCGCGTTGGCATCGCGCCGCACTTCGATAACGATGCGCATGCCGCTCCGATCCGACTCGTCGCGCAAGTCGGTGATGCCGTCAATTTTTTTGTCGCGCACAAGTTCGGCGATCCGCTCGATCAGTTTCGCCTTGTTTACTTGGTAAGGGAGCTCGGTCACAATGATCGTTTCCTTGCCGTTTGGCTGCTGCTCGATTTCGGCCTTGGCGCGCAATGTAATGGAGCCGCGACCCGTTTCGTACGCCTTGCGGATGCCGCTGCGGCCGATAATTTGTCCAGCGGTTGGAAAGTCAGGTCCTGGGATGTATTCCATCAAATCGGCAACCGTCATCTCCGGATTTTGGCTTAATGCCAACAAGGCATCAATCACTTCGCCAAGCTGGTGCGGCGGAATGTTCGTCGCCATTCCGACAGCGATGCCGGATGAACCGTTGACAAGCAAATTAGGAAACCGGGACGGCAGCACGACCGGTTCTTTTTCCGAACCGTCATAGTTGTCTTGATAGTCAATCGTGTCTTTGTTGATATCGCGCAAAAGCTCCATGGCGATTTTCGACATGCGCGCTTCCGTGTAGCGCATCGCTGCTGCCGCGTCGCCGTCAATCGATCCGAAGTTGCCATGTCCGTCGACAAGCATGTAGCGGTAGTTGAAATCTTGCGCCATGCGCACCATCGTGTCATACACGGCGGCATCCCCGTGCGGATGATATTTCCCGATCACTTCGCCGACGATGCGAGCCGACTTTTTATACGGTTTATCGGCAGTCATGCCGAGGTCGTGCATGGCATATAAAATGCGGCGATGCACCGGCTTCAGCCCGTCGCGCACGTCCGGCAGGGCGCGCGAAACGATGACGCTCATCGCATAGTCAAGAAACGAAGAACGCATTTCCTGGCTGATGTTCACTTCGCGGATGCGCGGTTGTTCGTGTTCTGCCATTCGTTCAAACCTCCCTTTGAAACCTCCTCCAGTCCGGACCGCCCGGCCAGGCGGACGCGGACGGACGGCGGGCGCCGCTTCGCTCGCGCGCCGGGTGTCCCCGTCGGCAAGGTGAAGCGAGGAGGGCGGCTGATTCCCTCTTTTTTTATCCTAAATGTCCAAGTTTTTCACATAACGGGCATTTTCTTCGATGAACTGGCGGCGCGGCTCAACTTTATCGCCCATTAAAATTTCAAACGTTTCATCTGCGTCAATGGCGTCTTGCAAGCTCACTTGCAGCAACGTTCTCGTTTCCGGATTCATCGTCGTTTCCCAAAGTTGCTCCGGATTCATTTCGCCCAGTCCTTTATAGCGTTGAATCGTCGGTTTTGGCTGGTCCGGCAGCTCGGCAAGGATTTTCTCAAGCTGGCGGTCGTTGTAAGCATAACGCACCTGTTTTCCCTGCTCGATTTTATACAGCGGCGGCTGAGCGATATAAATGTAGCCGTGTTCAATCAATTCCCGCATATAACGGTAAAAAAATGTTAAAAGAAGCGTGCGAATATGGGCCCCGTCAACATCGGCGTCGGTCATGATGATGACCTTATGGTAACGCGCCTTTGAGATGTCAAACTCTTCGCCAATGCCCGTGCCAAGGGCGGTAATAATCGCCCGCACCTCATTGTTCGACAAAATTTTGTCCAAGCGCGCTTTTTCCACGTTAAGGATTTTCCCGCGCAGCGGCAAAATCGCTTGGAAATGGCGGTCGCGCCCTTGTTTCGCGGAGCCGCCGGCCGAATCGCCCTCGACGACGTACAGCTCGCTGATCGACGGGTCTCTTGACGAACAGTCAGCCAGTTTGCCCGGCAAATTGGAAATTTCAAGCGCACTTTTGCGCCGCGTCAGTTCGCGCGCTTTTTTTCGCCGCCAGCCGCGCCCGCGCCGCCATCATGCCTTTTTCGACGATTTTTCGGGCAATCGTCGGATTTTCAAGCAAAAACGTTTCAAATTGTTCGGAAAAGACAGCGTCGGTCACCGTGCGCGCATCGCTGTTGCCGAGCTTCGTTTTCGTTTGCCCTTCAAACTGCGGCGATGGATGCTTGATCGACACGATGGCCGTCAGCCCTTCGCGCACATCTTCGCCAGTCAAATTCGTGTCGTTTTCTTTAAAAATTTGCTGCTTGCGAGCGTAATCATTGATAATGCGCGTCAGCGCCATTTTAAAGCCAGATTCATGTGTGCCGCCTTCATGCGTATGAATGTTGTTGACAAACGAATAAATATTGCTCGTATAGCCGTCGTTGTACTGCAAGGCGATTTCTACGGCAATGCCGTCACGCTCGCCAGCGATATAAATTGGCTCTTCGTGCAGCACTTCTCGTGTTCGGTTCAAATGACGGACGTATGAACGAATGCCGCCTTCGTAAACATATTCGTTTTTTCGGCTGTCAACCCGTTCGTCCGTCAGCGTGATTTTTAAGCCGCGATTTAGAAAGGCGAGCTCACGCAACCGAGTGGCCAGCGTTTCATAGTCAAATTCGGTCGTCTCAGTGAAAATTTCCGGGTCCGGCTTAAAACGGGTCGTCGTTCCGGTCCGGTCTGTCTCGCCGATGACTTGCAAGTCGGTGCACGGTTCTCCGCGCTCGTACCGCTGGTAATGGATTTTTCCATCCCGATAGACGTAAACTTCGAGCCATTCCGATAAGGCGTTGACGACCGAAGCGCCAACGCCGTGCAAGCCGCCGGACACTTTATAGCCCCCTCCGCCAAATTTCCCACCGGCATGAAGGACGGTCATAATGACTTCGACGGCGGGACGCCCGGTCGCCTCGTGAATGTCAACCGGAATGCCACGCCCGTTGTCGGCGACGGTGATGCTGTTGTCTTTGCCGATCGTCACATCGATGTTTGTGCAATAGCCCGCCAACGCCTCGTCGATGCTGTTGTCGACGATTTCCCAAACGAGATGGTGCAGTCCTTTCGGCCCCGTCGAGCCGATGTACATCCCCGGGCGCTTGCGGACCGCTTCAAGGCCTTCAAGCACTTGGATTTGGCTTGCATCGTACGTCTGCTCAACCCGTTGTTCCATTGTCATGCCTGATCACCTACGCTTTCTTTGCAAACGTTCAACGGTCTCGCGGTCAAGAAGGAGCGGTTACCGAACCAGAATGGACTCGATAAATAGCCGCTTCTTGAATGATATCGTGCTTAATGCCGTCAATGCTTGTTGTTGTGACAAAAGTTTGCACTTTTTTCCGGATGGCATCAAGGAGGTGGGTTTGCCGAAAGTCATCAAGTTCTGACAACACATCATCCAGCAATAAAATGGGGTAATCGCCTAACTCGGAAAAGATGAGCTCAAGTTCTGCCAGCTTGACCGCTAGCGCGGTTGTACGTTGTTGCCCCTGGGAACCGAAAGTTTGCACGTTTTTTCCATTCACGAAAAACGCGATGTCATCGCGATGCGGGCCGACCAACGTTGTTCCCCGCAGAACTTCCCGTTCCCTCATGGCGGCGAACGTTTCACTGTATGCTTCTACTATTCTCGACAATTCCGCCTTTTCTGATACGTCGACCGACGGTTCGTATCGGATGCAAAGCTGTTCGGCGCCGCGGCTGATTTCATAGTGGATTGGCATCGCCCATTGCTCAAGCAGCGACAAAAACTGGCGGCGCCGCAGCGTAATTTTGGCCGCCAGCAATACAAGCTGCTCAGTTAACACATCAAGAACCGCCTCATCGCTCCGCTCGCGCGCCTGCATCATTTTTAAGTAATGATTGCGTTGTTGCAGCAGCTTTTGGTATTGGCTCAAATCATGTATATACACAGGCGACACTTGCCCGATTTCCATATCGACAAATCGGCGCCGCACTTGCGGACTTCCCTTGACTAAATTCAAGTCTTCGGGAGCGAACATGACGACATTCAAATGGCCGACGTATTGGCTGAGCCGTTGCTGTTCAATATGGTTGCATCTTGCTTTTTTTCCTTTTTTTGAAATAAGCAACTCAAGCGTTAACGACCCGCTTCGTTTTTCCGCTCTTCCTTCTATTTTAGCATACTCTTCATTCCAACGGATAAGGTCTTTATCGTTGGACGTGCGGTGCGACTTCGCCATAGCCAAAACATAAATGGCCTCCATCATGTTCGTCTTTCCTTGGGCATTTTCTCCTAAGATGACGTTCACGCCCTCGCCGAAATTCAGCGTTTCATACTCATAATTCCGGTAATTCGTCAACGTTAAGTTGGTCAAAAACACCGAACCTTCACCTACTCCGCTTTTACGACGACGAACGTGCCAAACGGTTCAATGTCGATCCGGTCGCCGTCTCTCAGCTTTCGCCCGCGCCGGTTTTCCCGTTCTCCATTGACAAGCACGTGATGTTCCTGCAAAAACCATTTGGCCGCACCGCCAGTATCGATCAATCGCACAAGTTTCAAAAGCTGCCCCAGCGTAATCGTTTCCGTTGTAATCGTCACCCGTTGTTCCATCCGTGTCATCGCTCGCTTTCCTTCAAACTGCCTATTCTTTTATTTTACCGGAAAATCCGCCCACTCGCAAAGAAAGCCGATGAGAAGGATGGGCATAGATGTTGCCCGCCTTCTCATCGGACTTGAGAAAAAGCAGCGTTGTCGGGCGGCTTTTGCCCTTGAAGCTGAATGGTTTTCGCCAATAGGAGGGCGGTGGGTCAATATGTTCTCACCGGCAAAATGAGCTGAAGCATCGAATCGGTATGAAGCGGGCGCAACAGGAACGGCCGCATGGCCCCAGTGAAGCTGATTTGAATGTCTGTTCCATCAAGCGCCCGCAACGCGTCCATCATATATTTCGCGCTGAACGAAATGTTCAACTCTTCCCCTTCAAGAGACTCCGTTTGCAGCTGCTCCGTCACTTTCCCGATCTCCGGAGAAATCGAAGAAATTTCGAGCATTCCTCCAGGAAGCGTCGTCAGTTTCACAACGTTGTTCCTTCCTTCTCGAGCAAGCAAGGACGCTCGGTCGATTGCCTGCAGAAACTCTTTTGCATTGACGATCATGGTCGTTTTGCTTTCTGTTGGAATCAAGCGGGCCGTCTCCGGATAGTTGCCGTCAAGCAGCCGGGAAAAGAAGAGAAGGTGCTCGGCCTTAAATAGCACTTGATTGGCTGTCATGACGATGTCCACCGGGTGGTTGCCGTCATCCAAAATTTTGCTGAGCTCATTAAGACTTTTTCCAGGGATGACGACGTTGTATGATACTTCATTTTCCGACTCAATTTTCACTTTGCGCATGGCTAAGCGATGACTGTCGGTCGCTGTGCAGACAAGCTCGCCATGTTCAACTTTCCAGTTGACACCTGTCAAGATTGGGCGCGTTTCCGATGTAGAAACGGCGAATACCGTTTGCCGAATCACGGTTTTCAATAAATCAGCCGGGATTTGAAACACGTTTTCTTCTTCAATTTGCGGCAGGCGCGGATATTCGTCGGCGTTTAGCCATTGAGGCGGAATTCTGAGTGCCCCGAGCGGATGATCGTCAAAAAGTTGTCTTCCGTTTCGATTTCCACCGTTTGTTGCGGCAGTTTTTTCACGATTTCAGAGAAAAAGCGCGCCTGCAGTACGATGCTCCCCGGTCTTTTCACATCAACGAGCAACTTGCCTTCTTTTTCAAGCGGAATAAACGATTCAATTGAAATGTCGGAATCGCTTCCGGTCAGCGTTACTCCCGAGGCGGTTGCTGTTAGTTTGATTCCGGTCAAAATCGGAATCGTCGTTCTTGTCGATACGGCTTTCATCACGTCTTGGACGCTCTTGGCCAACGCTTCGCGGTCAATGGAAATGTTCACGTTGCTGTTCCTCCCTGTTTCTTTAGATCGTCGGAAATAAATTATGAAAATATAAAAACAAAAACCGTAGTACTAGTCGTATGGCTTGTTAGTATGTGGATAAACAAAAAAAGCGAAGCAAGCACAGCCTGTCCACATGTGGATAAGCTGTGCATAAAACTGAGACAGTTGTTCACAGTTGCTTCAGCTTTTCTTGAATCTCTTGTATATGCCTTTGCAGCTGCGTATCGGTTTGCAAAAGCTTTGATATTTTTTCATGGGCGTGGATGACGGTTGTATGATCGCGTCCCCCAAATTCATCGCCGATTTTCGGCAACGAACAGTCGGTCAGTTCGCGGGAGAGATACATGGCAATTTGCCGAGGGAACGCGACCGATTTTGTTCGCTTTTTCGCTTTAAAATCTTCCATCTTGATGTTGAAATGCTGTCCAACAACGCGCTGAATGTCTTGAATCGTGATTACCTTCGGCTTTGCGCTCGGGATGATGTCTTTCAATGCCTCTGCTGCCAAGTCAGCGGTGATCTCTTTGTTGATGAGCGACGAATAAGCGACGACGCGAATGAGAGCGCCCTCAAGCTCGCGGATGTTCGAGTCAATTTGATTGGCGATATAAAGCATTACCTCGTTTGGAATGTCAAACCCCTCCGCCTTCGCCTTTTTGCGGAGGATAGCGATCCGCGTCTCCAAATCAGGCGGCGTAATGTCGGTGATGAGCCCCCACTCAAAGCGCGAACGCAAGCGGTCTTCGAGTGTTGGGATTTCTTTCGGCGGTCGATCGCTTGAGATGACGATTTGCTTGCTCTCCTCGTGCAGCGTATTAAACGTATGGAAAAATTCTTCTTGCGTTTGTTCTTTTCCGGCCAAAAACTGAATATCATCGATCAGTAGGACGTCAACGTTCCGGTACTTGTTGCGAAAGTCGTCAGGGCGGTTGTCTCGGATGGCGTTAATAAACTCATTCGTAAACTTCTCTGAAGATAAATAGACCACTTTCGCCGATGGGTTATGTTCAATCACGTAATGGCCGATCGCGTGCATTAAGTGTGTTTTTCCAAGTCCGACGCCGCCATAGATAAACAAGGGGTTGTATGCTTTGGCCGGAGCCTCAGCGACCGCCAATGAAGCGGCATGGGCGAACCGGTTGCCGGAGCCGATGACAAACGTATCGAACGTGTATTTCGGATTTAACATGCTTTGTGGGAAATCGTTTGTCTCTTCATACGGTTTCCGTTGCTTTTTCTTAGATGACTGGAACTCTAGTTCTTCATCATCCTGATTTGGCGGAATGATAAACTTGACGGCCAATTCTTCGCCCGTGATGGTGTAGATCGTTTCCGCAATCAAATGAGAGTAGCGAGAATCAAGCCAATCTCTAGCAAACTCGTTCGGGGCTACGATGACGAGCGTGTCACCTCGTAAAGAGTGGGCTTTTGTTGACTTGAGCCAAGTTTCAAAGCTCGGCTTGCTGATTTTTTGTTCAATCTCCGCGAGCACGCGATCCCATAAGTCATGGATATTTTCCACCCGTTGCCCCTCCCTTAAGTCAGAGGATGATCGTTTGTTTAAAAAAATAAGTTTGTGGAAAAAGCATATTAAGGAAATAAAGAAGCTTTTCGACAAAATCCACCATCTGTGGGTAACATTATTAACGCGTTGTGAAAAAACTATCCACAATCTATCCACAAAATGTGGATAGACTCATCTTATCCACATAATTATCCATAGTGAAAACACAATAATAATAGCAAATAAAGCGGCTTGTTGCAACGGGATTTTTTTGATTATCCACAAAATGGACAGGGTGTGAAAAAATCATTATCCACACCATTGAACATGTGAAAAAAATGTCGATAAATGTTGTGGATTGTTGATAGGGAGAAAAAATTTATCCACAGCGCTGATCAAAGTTGGAAAAACGAAGAGGCGGTTGACATTTGCTAAGATTGTTCAATATAATGAGAAAGACTGCCCGTAACTGTTATTCCCTAGGGAGGTGTCATAGATGAAACGAACGTATCAACCGAATAGACGGAAACGAAGCAAAGTGCACGGATTCCGCGCGCGCATGAGCACGAGAAACGGCAGAAAAGTGTTGGCGCGCCGCCGCCGCAAAGGAAGAAAAGTTTTGTCTGCATAATAGGCCACTGAAGTTTCAGTGGTCTTTTTTCTCAATATTTTGCCGCCGGGAAATGGAGTGTTTGGGGAGAATGAAAAAAAAGTATCGGATCAAGAAAAACGAAGAGTTCCAGGAAGTGTTTCAGAGGGGCGCTTCAACGGCCAACCGCCAGTTTGTCATCTACACGCTTGACCGCCCGGAGCAGCCTTATTTTCGCATCGGGCTGTCTGTCAGCAAAAAACTCGGCAAGGCTGTCGTCCGAAATCGAATCAAGCGCTACATCCGCCAATGCTTCCTCGAATTGAAAGAGGAGATTGCCCCTGGCAAAGATTATGTCGTGATCGCTAGGCAGCCGGTGGCGGAGATGAATTATGCGGAAGTAAAAAAAAGTTTAATCCATGTGCTCCGGAAATCCGGAGGGCTGAAAAAAGGAGGCCAACCGTCGCATTCGGCTTGAAAAAATGCTCCACGCGGCAAAAAAAAGATGGTAAAATACATACGTGAACTTGTATATGTGGGAGGAAAAAGAAGGTGAAAAGGCGAATCAGATTCATCATTTTGTTCGGTGCGTTAGCGGCTGTGCTGGCCGGATGCACGGAAATTCACAAACCGATCACCCCGGAAAGCAAGGGGTTTTGGAACGAGTATATCGTTTATCCGCTTTCTTGGCTGATCAAATATGTCGCCGGGCTGCTCGGCGGAAGCTTTGGGTTGTCCATCATTGTCGTCACCATTTTGATCCGCTTATTGATTTTGCCGCTGATGATTCAACAGACGCGCAACGCGAAGGCGATGCAAGCGCTTCAGCCGGAAATTGAAGCGCTCCGCAAAAAATACAGCTCAAAAGACGCGCAAACTCAACAAAAGCTCCAGCAAGAGATGATGCTCTTATTCCAAAAGCACGGCGTCAACCCAATGGCCGGCTGCTTCCCGATTTTGATCCAGATGCCGATTTTAATTGGATTTTACCATGCCATCATGCGGACGAGAGAAATTGCCCAACATAATTTTTTATGGTTTGACCTTGGCGAAAAAGACCCGTACTACATTTTGCCGGTCATTGCCGGCGTGACGACGTTCATCCAGCAGAAAATCATGATGGCCGGCTCCGCTCAGCAAAACCCGCAAATGGCGATGATGCTTTGGATGATGCCGATTATGATCGTCATTTTCGCGATCAACTTCCCAGCTGCTTTGTCGCTTTACTGGGTCGTCGGAAATATTTTCTCCATTGTGCAAACGTATCTCATTAAAGGGCCGGAGATTGCCGCCCATTCAGGAGGAGCGAAAAAGTGAAAGAAGTGACCGCGACTGCCCGGACAGTCGAAGAGGCGGTGCAGTTGGCGCTCGCGCAGCTTGGCGTTCCTCGAGAGCGTGCGGTTATTGTTGTGCTCGATGAAGGGAAAAGAGGTTGGTTTGGCTTGTTTGGCGGCCGGCCGGCGGTTGTGAAAGCCGTGCTGAAAATCGACCCGGTTGAGGAGACGGTTCGCTTTTTGCAGCAAGTCATCGCGCAAATGGGGGCGGAAGGGGCAAGCATCGAAGCCGTCCGCCGCGGCAAGCAGGTGACGCTTCATGTGCACGGGGGGCCGGTCGGTCTATTGATCGGCAAGCACGGGCAAACGTTAAACGCTCTTCAGTTTTTGGCGCAGCTCGTCGCCAACCGCCATGCTGACGAATACGTGTCGATTGCCGTCGATGTCGAAAATTACCGCGAACGAAGGGAAAAGGCGCTGATCGAACTGGCGCACAAGCTGGCCGCCCGGGCGGTGAAGACGGGAAAAGAAGTAAGGTTGGAGCCGTTGCCGGCGCATGAACGGAAGATCATCCATGCAGCGCTGGCTGACAACAAGCACGTCTTGACCTATTCCGTTGGCGTTGATCCGCACCGTTCGATTGTCGTCGCTCCGAAAACAGGCAAAATGTCGCCGAAAAAAGAGGCGCCTCGCTAAACTGTAGAGAGGCGGCCTCTTTTTTTACGGGATTGGCGCCGCCTGGAAGATTGGCGATGGAAATGGGGGGAAACGCTCCAGCAAGAGCTTCTTCAAATGGGGAAACAGCGCAGCAACGCTCTTTTTTGCTATCCGTCCAGATGATTGTGAAGCAATCACTAGTTTCCACCAACTTTTTTGACGGCCGCCGCTTATATTTTTCAACAACCGCGTTGAGCGCGCCGTATTGTTATTCACATGTGGATAAGTTAAAATTGAACTAAGTGAATATGCACAAGGAAAAAAAGCGGCCAAAACGGGCTGTGGATATAGAGAAAGCGGAGTAAAGAGAGGTGAACAGCTTTGACGGAATTTGATACGATCGCCGCCATTTCGACGCCGATGGGCGAAGGGGCGATTGCCATCGTTCGGTTGAGCGGAGATCAAGCGGTTGAGATCGCTGACCGGCTTTTCCGCAGCCCGAGCGGAAAGCGGCTCAAAGACGTTCCATCGCACACGATCCACTACGGGCATATCATCGATCCGAAAAGCGGACGGGTCGTTGAAGAAGTAATGGTATCAGTTATGCGCGCACCGAAGACGTTTACGCGCGAGGACGTGGTCGAGATCAACTGCCATGGCGGGTTTGTTTCCGTCAATCGGGTGCTGCAGCTCGTGCTGGCAAACGGGGCGCGGCTCGCCGAGCCGGGGGAGTTTACGAAGCGGGCGTTTTTAAATGGGCGCATCGATTTATCTCAAGCTGAGGCAGTCATCGACCTGATCCGCGCCAAAACCGACAGAGCGATGAACGTCGCCCTACAGCAAATGGAAGGGCGCCTGTCAAAATTGATTCGCGAGTTGCGGCAGACGATTTTGGAGACGCTGGCACATGTTGAAGTCAATATCGATTATCCGGAATACGATGATGTCGAAGAAATGACGCCGCGCCTTTTGCGGGAAAAGGCGGAATATGTGCGCGGGCAAATTGAAAAGCTGCTGTCGACCGCCGCACAAGGAAAAATATTGCGCGAAGGGCTGGCAACGGTCATCATCGGGAGGCCGAACGTCGGCAAATCGTCGCTTTTGAATGCGCTCGCCCATGAAAATCGGGCGATCGTCACCGATATTCCGGGGACGACGCGCGACGTCATCGAGGAATATGTCAACGTCCGGGGCGTACCGCTTCGCTTGATCGATACGGCTGGCATCCGCGAAACCGAAGATGTCGTCGAACGGATCGGCGTCGAGCGCTCGCAGCAAATGTTGAAGCGGGCCGACTTAATTTTGCTCGTTTTGAATTATCATGAACCGCTGACGGAAGAGGACGAGCGGCTGTTTGCCATGATCGAGGGAATGGACGCCATCGTCATTGTGAATAAAACCGATTTGCCCCGGCGGATCGATATGGAGCGGGTCAAGGAGCTGGCGGCCGGCCGGCCGGTCGTGGGGACATCCCTGTTGCATGAACAAGGAATTGATGAACTGGAGAAGGCGATTGCTGACCTGTTTTTTGGGGGTGAGCTGGAAGCCGGCGATTTGACGTACGTTTCAAACTCTCGCCATATCGCCTTGCTCGAGCAGGCGAAAACAGCGATCGAGGATGCCTTGGCCGGCATTGACGCCGGCATGCCGGTTGATCTCGTCCAAATCGATTTGCGCCGGGCATGGGAGTTGCTTGGCGAAATCATTGGTGATACGGTCCATGAAAGCTTGATTGATCAGCTGTTTGCTCAGTTTTGTTTAGGAAAATAAGCGAGGAGGAAATGCCATATGGATTACCATGGAGGAACGTATGACGTCATTGTCGTTGGCGCTGGCCATGCCGGCTGCGAAGCGGCATTAGCTTCGGCGCGCATCGGGGCGAAGACGCTTGTCATTACGCTCAACCTCGATATGATCGCGTTCATGCCGTGCAACCCGTCGATCGGCGGCCCGGCGAAAGGAATCGTCGTGCGCGAAATCGACGCTCTCGGCGGGGAAATGGCAAAAAACATTGACAAAACATACATTCAAATGCGGATGCTAAACACCGGCAAAGGGCCAGCCGTCCGCGCGCTTCGGGCGCAAGCCGATAAAGTGCTGTACCAGCGGGAAATGAAAAAAACACTCGAAAATCAAGAGAATTTGACGCTTCTGCAAGGAAAAGTCGAGCGGCTGATCGTCGAAGACGGCGTTTGCAAAGGTGTCATCACTCACACGGGGGCGCATTATTACGCCAAGGCGGTCGTCATTACGACCGGGACGTTTTTGCGCGGGGAAATCATCATCGGAGACATTAAATATTCGAGCGGCCCGAACAACCAGCAACCGTCGATTAAGCTGTCCGAGCATTTAGAAGAGCTTGGGTTTGAGCTTGTTCGCTTCAAAACGGGCACGCCGCCGCGCGTCAACAGCCGGACGATCGACTACAGCAAAACGGAAATTCAGCCGGGAGACAAGGAGCCGCGCGCGTTTTCGTACGAGACGACAAAATACATCACTGATCAGCTGCCGTGCTGGCTGACGTACACGACGGAGGAAACACACCGCATCATCGATGAAAACTTGCACTTGTCGCCGATGTACTCCGGCATGATCAAAGGAACCGGGCCGCGCTATTGCCCATCGATCGAGGATAAAGTCGTCCGGTTCCACGATAAGCCGCGCCATCAAATTTTCCTCGAGCCGGAAGGGCGGGAAACAGAAGAAGTGTACGTGCAAGGGTTGTCAACAAGTTTGCCGGAACATATCCAGCGCAAGCTGCTCGAGACGATCCCGGGACTTGAGAAGGCGCAGCTCATGCGGGCTGGCTATGCGATCGAGTATGATGCCATCGTGCCGACGCAGCTATGGCCGACGCTCGAGACGAAGCTTGTGAAAAACTTGTATACCGCAGGGCAAATCAACGGCACGTCCGGCTATGAAGAAGCGGCAGGCCAAGGCATTATGGCCGGCATTAACGCCGCCCACCGTGCGCTCGGCCGCGAAGAAATCATTTTAAGCCGTTCTGATGCCTATATCGGCGTTTTAATCGACGACTTGGTGACGAAAGGGACGAATGAGCCGTACCGCCTGCTGACGTCGCGTGCCGAGTACCGGCTTTTGCTTCGCCATGACAACGCCGATTTGCGCCTGACCGAGCTCGGCTATCGGATCGGTCTCATTTCCGAAGAGCGGTATCAAAAATTTTTGGCGAAAAAAGAGGCGATCGAACGAGAGAAAAAGCGGCTGCAAACGGTGATCATCAAACCGACGCCAAAAGTGCAGGAAGTCATCCGTGAAGCGGGTGGAAGCGAGCTGAAAGACGGCATTCGCGCCGCCGATTTGCTCCGACGCCCGGAGATGACGTACGAGCACATCCGAAAACTGGCGCCGGCTGACGAGGAGATCGCTCCGGAAGTGGCTGAGCAAGTCGAAATTCAAATCAAGTACGAGGGCTACATCCAAAAATCGTTGCAAGAAGTCGAACGGCTCAAAAAAATGGAAAACAAAAAAATCCCGGAAGATATCGATTACGACGCCATCCAAGGGCTTGCAACCGAGGCGCGGCAAAAGCTCAAACAAGTGCGCCCGCTTTCGATCGCCCAGGCGTCGCGCATTTCCGGCGTCAATCCGGCCGATATTTCGATATTATTAGTGTATTTGGAACAAGGAAGAATCGCGCGCGTGTCGAATGAATAAACAATGAGGGAAAGGATTGGCTTATGGAGGCGACACAATTTCAAACCATGCTCGAAGAGAGGGGAATTCTCCTCTCTTCCCGGGCGCTTGCGCAGTTTGAGCGCTATTACGAACTGCTCGTTGAGTGGAACGAGAAAATGAATTTGACCGCTATTACGGACAAGCCCGGCGTCTATGTGAAGCACTTTTTCGACTCGGTGTCCCCGGCTTTTTACTACGACTTTTCAGCGCCGCTTGCGCTTTGCGACGTCGGATCCGGGGCGGGATTTCCGAGCCTTCCGCTCAAAATTTGTTTTCCGCATTTGCGCGTTTCCATCGTTGATTCGCTGCAAAAACGCATCCGTTTTTTAGAGCATCTGATCACCGAGCTCGGGCTTGCGGACGTGGCGCTTTACCACGAACGCGCTGAGACGTTCGCCCGTCAAAAGGGGATGCGCGAATCATTTGACGTCGTCACGGCCAGAGCGGTGGCGCGCATGCCAGTGCTTGTCGAACTTTGCCTTCCGCTCGTGAAAATGGGCGGGACATTCATTGCGATGAAAGCTGCTTCGGCGCTCGAGGAGCTGAAAGAGGGAAACAAGGCGATTTCTGTGCTTGGCGGAGAAGTGACGGCGACGGAAACGTTCACGTTGCCGTTTGACGAAGGCGAACGAACGATCATTTTCATCCAAAAAATGAGAAAAACGCCGAACCAATACCCGCGCAAACCGGGAACGCCGAACAAACAACCGATTCAGTAGCGTCTTTGCGGGCGGGGGAGGGCTTTGCCGGCTGAAAGAGAGAAACAAGCTGTTTCGCTCCCCGCCTTCGTCCCGCGCCAAAAAACCGACTGTAAGGCGGCGTATGCCGGGCGAGACAGAGACATTTTGGCCAAGTATGTCCAAAGGTGGTGTAGGGGGATGAAACATCCATTTTCGCGCTTGTTCAGCTTTGGAGAAAAAGAACAGGAAGAAATGGAGGAAAAGCAAGAGCGGGAGGAAGTTTGCCACATTCCGGTCAAAAGCATTATTCCGAACCGCTTTCAGCCGCGCACGATGTTTGATGAAGAGAAGATCGACGAGTTGGCGCTGACGATCCGCACGCACGGCATCATCCAGCCGATCGTCGTCCGCGAATGCGGGAACGGACGGTTTGAAATCATCGCCGGCGAGCGGAGATGGAGAGCGGTGCAAAAGCTTGGCTGGACGGAAATCCCCGCGATCATCAAAAACTTAAATGACAAAGAAACCGCCTCCGTCGCCCTCATTGAAAACTTACAGCGCGAAGAGTTGACGCCGATTGAAGAGGCGATGGCGTACGCCAAATTGATCGAGCTCCATGATTTGACGCAAGAAGCGCTCGCTCAGCGGCTCGGCAAAGGACAGTCGACGATCGCCAATAAGCTGCGTCTGCTGAAACTCCCGCAAGAGGTGCAAGAGGCGCTCTTGCAACGGGCGATTACGGAACGTCATGCGCGCGCGTTGATTGCCTTGAAAGATAAAGAAAAACAGCTGAAACTGCTGCAAGAAATCATCGACAAACAGTTGAATGTCAAGCAGACGGAAGATCGGGTGTTAAAGCTGCTCGAGGCGGGGGAACGGAAGCCAAAACCGAAGCGAAAGGCGTTCAGCCGCGATATGCGCATCGCCGTCAACACGATCCGCCAGTCGCTTTCCATGGTCGAAAGCAGCGGGGTGTCCGTCCAATCTGAAGAAGAAGAATTCGATGACTACTATCAAATTACGATTCGAATCGCGAAAAAATAACGAAAGTCACCTTTTGCCTCATCAAGCACTGCTGATGGGGTTTTTTCTTTCAGAAAACAAAGTCATTTTCCTGTTTTCGTGCTAAAATAAAATGGATTGAGGAAGAGATAGAGGTAGGTGGCATCGTGGGAAAAGTCATTGCTATTGCAAACCAAAAAGGCGGAGTTGGAAAAACGACGACGGCGGTCAATTTATCGGCCTGTTTGGCGCATCTTGGAAAAAAAGTGCTGCTTGTTGACGCCGATCCGCAAGGAAATGCGACGAGCGGCATCGGCATTGAGCGAGGCGATGTCGACGAATGCATTTACAATGTCATCATTGGCGACATGAAAGCAAAAGATGTCATTCGACCGACGGACATCGAAAATTTATACGTCATTCCAGCGACGATCCAGCTCGCCGGCGCAGAAATTGAGCTCGTCTCGGTCATTTCCCGCGAAATCCGGCTGAGAAACGCGATCGAGCCGCTGAAAGACAAATACGACTTCATTATTATCGACTGTCCTCCTTCGCTCGGCTTGCTGACGCTCAACGCGTTGACAGCGGCCAATTCCGTGCTCATCCCTGTCCAATGCGAATATTATGCGTTAGAAGGGCTCAGCCAGCTGCTTAACACGATCCGGCTTGTGCAGCGGCACTTAAACTATGATTTGCGCCTCGAAGGCGTTCTGTTGACGATGCTTGATGCAAGGACGAATCTAGGCTTGCAGGTCATTCAAGAAGTCAAAAAGTATTTCCGCGAAAAGGTGTACCAGACGATCATCCCGCGAAACGTGCGGCTGAGCGAGGCGCCAAGCCATGGCAAGCCGATCATTTTGTACGATGTGAAATCGCGGGGGGCGGAAGTGTATTTGGAACTGGCGAAGGAGGTGCTTGAACGTGGCTAAAGGTCTCGGCAAAGGCATCAGTGCGCTGTTTGACAACCTTTCTCTCAATGAATTGAATGGGAAAGAGGAAACGGTGCGGGAAGTAAGCATTCACGACCTTCATCCCAACCCGTACCAGCCGCGGAAAACGTTTCAGCCTGAGGCGATTGAGGAGTTGAAGCAATCGATTTTGCAGTACGGCATTTTGCAGCCGCTCATCGTCCGCCGTGTACCGAACGGATTTGAAATCGTCGTTGGCGAACGGCGCTACCGGGCGGCCAAAGAGGCGAATTTGCCGTCAGTGCCGGTCGTGGTGCGCGAGTTGACTGATGAGCAAATGATGGAATTCGCCCTTCTTGAAAACTTGCAGCGCGAGGATTTGAACCCGATCGAGGAAGCGATGGCGTACAAAATGTTGATGGACAAGCTGCACTTAACCCAGGAGGAAGTCGCGAGCCGTGTTGGGAAGAGCCGTCCGCACATCGCTAATCATTTGCGTTTGTTGTCCCTCCCTCTAGATGTGCAAAAGCTGCTCATTGACGGCACACTTTCGATGGGGCATGGCCGCGCGCTTTTAGGGCTGAAACAAAAAAGCAAAATGAAATCGATCGTGGAACGGACGATTCGCGAAGGGTTGAACGTCCGCCAGCTTGAAAAACTGATCCAACAAGCGAACGAAAATGTTTCACGTGAAACATCGAAGCGGAAACCGCCGGAAAAAAGCGTGTTTATTCGGGAAAGCGAATCGTTGCTGCGCGAAAAATTCGGGACGAACGTCACGATTAAACAAACGAGGAAAAGAGGAAAAATTGAAATTGAGTTTTTTTCTCCGGAAGATTTAGAGAGAATATTAGAACTGCTCGATGTGCGGTTCGACGAGTAAGTCGGCCCTTTGATCAAGGCCGGTTTATTTTTTTGCAAGAGAGGGTTGGACATCATGGTGTTGTTAGGGACGATTGTCAACGGAGTGAGCATTATCGCCGGGGCGTTGATTGGAAAATGGCTTCATCGCATCCCCGAGCGAGTAAAGGAAACGGTGATGGGGGGGATTGGGCTTGCGGTGGCGCTGCTTGGCATACAAATGGGAATGAAAAGCGAACAGTTTCTCGTTGTTATTTTCAGCCTTGTTTTCGGCGGCATTCTCGGGGAGTGGTGGAACTGGGAGGAAAAGCTGAACCAGCTCGGTCAATGGCTCGAGGCGAAAGTGAGCGGAAACGGGCAAGGAAGCATCGCGAAAGGGTTTGTCAGCGCGACGTTGTTGTTTGTCATCGGGGCGATGGCCATCGTCGGAGCGCTTGACAGCGGGCTGCGCGGCGACCATAGCGTCTTGTATACGAAATCGATTTTAGACGGCTTTGCCAGTGTCATTTTGACGACGACGCTCGGCATCGGCGTCATCTTCTCCGCCTTGCCGGTCGTTGTTTATGAGGGGAGCATCGCGCTGTTGGCGACGCAAATCGAACGGTTTGTGCCGAAGGAAGTGCTCGATTCGTTCATCGCCGAATCAACGGCGACCGGAGGTATTTTAATTATGGCCATTGGACTCAATATGCTCGGTTTGACGAACATTCGCGTGGCCAATTTGCTGCCGAGCATTCTCATTACGGCAGCCGCCGTTTTCATTCTTTCACTCGTTTAACGACCGGTTGTTTTGGCCGGACAGAAAAGAAATCCCCTCCTTGAACAGCTGACCAAGAGGGGGATTTGCTGCCTACCATAATGAATGCCGGTCTGTTGAGAGCGGAGGGGCAGCGAGCCGCTCTTTTCGGAGGATGAACCGCTCTGCTTCGTAAATGCCATTGGCGATCGTTTTCGCCATATTCATGACAAGATGGAGGCGCGTATTTTGCAGGACGAAAAACTCCATAAACCCGCTGACATTGACAACCCCAGTAATATGGGCGTCGCCGACGGGAAGGAGCTGTTTGTTGACCCCAGCCCCAGGGCGGACCGGTCCTTTGGCAATCGTGATGGCGCCGACGCTTTTCAGCCGCCCGAGGCAGGCATCGACCGCGATCATGAACGGATCGTGATGAATGAGTCGAATGGCTTCTACCTTTTCTTCCAAATTAACGGCATGGATGGGTTCTTCGAGTGTTCCGTACACGTGGAAGCGAGCCAACGGCTTCTCTTTGAGCATCGTGCCGACGAGCGGTCCAAGCGAATCGCCGGTCGAGCGGTCTGTGCCGATGCAAACGATAGCGACCGGCTGAACGAGCGGGTCGGGAAGCAGTGAGGCGACCCGCCAAGCGATCGACGACACCGCCCCTTGCTCATCGTAAAACACGCGGTCCCTTTCCTCCTTGGACGAGAAAAATATCGATGGTATACTCATTCGCTTCACTCCTACTTTCGTTTCAAAAGTATTAACAGTATACGGAAAATAAAAGAATGATATACATTTCATTGTTCGTTTTCTTGCCTTTTCTTCGCGATAACGGGATATCGGGCTACAAATCAGCGGCCGGTCTTGTTAAAATAAAAGCGCAGAACAAGAAAAAAGATTGAGGTGTCGCCAACGTTGAACACGATGGAAAAAACGATGAGCCGATTGTTCGCATTTTTGATAGATGAGAAATTGTGGCTCCAGATCGGAAAAGGGACGCTGAAGATTGTTCTCATCCTACTCATATGCGCCATTGCGGTGAAAGTGTTGAAAATTGCCGTTCATAACATGTTCAAAGTGCGACAGAAGGCGCCGATCCGCATTTCCGAACGGCGGGAGGCGACGCTCGTTCGGCTGCTCGACAACGTCATTACGTACGTACTATATTTTATTGCGCTCTTGATGATTTTAGATACGTTTGGCGTTCCCGTCAAAGCGCTGCTCGCCGGGGCTGGGGTCGTCGGGCTGGCCGTGGGTTTTGGCGCACAAAGCTTAGTGAAAGACATCATCACTGGATTTTTCATCATTTTTGAAGACCAGTTTGCGGTCGGCGATTATGTGCGCATCGGCAATTTTGAAGGGTATGTTGAAACGATTGGGCTTCGGGTGACGAAAATTAAAAGTTGGACCGGGGAAGTGCACATTTTGCCAAACGGCAGCATCACTCAAGTGACGAACTATTCACTGCACAACAGCCTCGCTGTCGTTGACGTCAGCATCGCCTATGAAGAAGACATTGAAGAGGCGGAGAAAGCCATCCGCGAGCTTCTTCCGCAGCTGCCGGCGAAGTATGAAGACATGGTCGCCCCGCCGGAATTGCTTGGCGTGCAAAATTTAGCCAGCTCAGAAGTCGTATTGCGCATCACGTGCGAAACGAAGCCGATGCGCCATCTGGCGGTCGCTCGGGCGATCCGCAAGGAAGTGAAGTTGCTGTTGGACGAACGGGGAATCGAAACCCCATACCCGCGGCTTGTGCTGCATCGCCGCGACGGACAAGAGCAGCCGGAGGCAAAGCCGCAACGGGAGCAATCGTTGTCATAGGGAGGTGGATCGATGGAGGAGAAACAGTTCGGCCTATACGATATCGTCGAAATGAAAAAGCCGCACCCATGTGGAACGAATCGTTGGAAAGTGATCCGCTTGGGCGCTGACATCCGCATTAAATGCGAAGGGTGCGCCCATAGCGTTTTGTTGCCGCGCAAAGAGTTTATCCGCAAAATGAAAAAAGTGCTCGTCAAGCATGAAGAATAAGCAAATGAAGCATGGTGGCGAGGCCATGCTCTTTTGTTGCGAAGGGGAGGGAGAAAATGACGGGAACGACGCATGTAACATCATGTCCGCTCAACTGCTGGGACGTATGCGGGCTGAAGGTGACGGTGAACGAGGGGAAAGTCGTACGGGTTGACGGCGACGAACACCATCCCATCACGAAAGGGAACATTTGCGGACGCGGGCGGATGTTGAAAGAGCGGGTAAACGCCAAAGAACGCCTTCTCTATCCGTTGAAAAAAGTAAACGGGCAGTTCGTTCGCATTTCTTGGGAAGAGGCGCTTGATGACATCGCCGGGAAAATGCGGAAGTTGAAAGAACAATTTGGGCCGACAGCCGTGCTTCACAGCCATGATTACGCCAACAACGGGCTGCTGAAAAACCTGGACCGCCGTTTTTTTTAATTGTTATGGTGGGGCAACAGAGCTTATCGGCAGCCTTTGCTGGGGCGCGGGCATTGAGGCGCAGACATGGGATTTTGGCAACGCCTACAGCCATGCGCCAGAAGATATCGACAACAGCCGCCACATCGTCATTTGGGGGCGAAACGTCGCCCGCACGAACATGCATTTATTCGAGCGGTTGCTTGCCGCGAAAAAACGCGGGGCGACCATTGTGGTCATCGATCCGCTGTTTGGCCCGACGGCGCGCATCGCCGATCAGTACGTATGCATCAAGCCGGGAATGGACGCTTTTTTGGCGATGGGCATTATGAAAGAGCTGCTTCGACTCGGGTTGGAGGACCGGGCCTTTATCAAGCAACATACAATTGGGTTTGATGATGTCAAACAACTATTGCAGACAATTTCGTTGGCGGAGATTGAGCGGCATACCGGTGTTAGCCGCGATCAAATGACGGAGCTGGCCCGGCTTTACGGGGACCGGCCGACCGCAACGTATCTTGGCCTTGGCATGCAACGCTATGCGAACGGCGGCAATACAATCCGATGGATCGATGCCCTTGTCGCCGCAAGCGGCAACGTTGGCATTCCGGGTGGAGGGGCGAATTTTGGCAACTTGCAGGTGGGCGAGTGTTTTGATAAAGCCGCATTGACGCTCCCAGAGCGGAAAACGGCATCGCGCACATGGACGATGATGAAGCAGGGAGAAGAGATATTGCGGGCGAATGATCCACCGATCGGCATGGTGATCGTCACGTGCGGCAACCCGCTCGCTCAAGTGCCGAACACGAACTTGATGAAAAAAGCGTTCGCTTCCGTTGAAACGGTGGTTGTGTTTGAGCAGTTCATGACCGATACGGCTGCCATGGCTGATTATGTTTTGCCAGTAGCGGCTTCGTTTGAAGAGGAAGACGTCTATTGTTCATCGATGTACCATGCGTATTTGAACTACGGGCCGAAGCTTGTCGACCCGCCGGGTGAGGCGAAGCCGGACTTGTGGATTTGGACGGAGCTGGCAAAAAGGCTCGGGTTTGGGGATGATTTTGCCTATACGCGTGAGCAGTTTCTTGCGATGGCGCTCCGGCCGTTGGAGCATCACGGCATTACGCTGAAGCGATTGAAAACAGAACACCGCGTCCTTTTGCCTGTCGAACCGGTGCCATGGCGCGACCGCCGGTTTCAAACGCCAAGCGGAAAATACGAATTTACGTCAACCATCGCCAAGCAAAAAGGGATGGACGGCCGGCTGCAAATCATGTATCCGGCCGAATCGGAGGAGTCCAATCCGGCACTAGCCGCCAAATATCCGTATCGGCTGTTGACGATCCATCCGCTCCGTTCGAATCATTCGCAACATTATCCGCTCATCCCAGCGCTTCAGACAGTCCGCATTGAGGTAGCGGCTGATGTTGCTGCGGCAAAAGGTCTTGCCGATGGCGACCGGGCGCTTGTTTACAACGACCGTGGATCGCTCGTGGGAACGGTCAAGATGCTTGATGGCGCCTACCCAGGCACGATCAACATTGACGAAGGACAATGGGGAGTGTTCGGCGGGCCGGTCAACGTCCTCACGTCCGATTTGGAGTCGGATAACGGCTGCGGCAGCACGCTGTATGACTGTTTGGTCAATATTGAAAAAGTCACGTCGGAAGCAAAGTAAGCGGTTCACAGTTGCTTCGGATCAGTAGAAAAAAGATATTGTCGACGACAAAATGCGGTTTGAGGCTGTTGATCCGAAAAGATGATTTTGTCATCCAAGTGTTGGGAAAAGGGCGCAAACTTCCGCCTTTTTTGAAGCGGGTGGGAGAGGAAACATTCCCCGCTTGCGGCGCGCTTGTCATTTTCTTGGCCAGCCCATATAATGAGGAAAGATGTGAACGGGAAAGAGGAGTGGAACGAATGGGATTGACAGCAGGAATCGTCGGATTGCCGAACGTCGGCAAATCGACGCTGTTTAACGCCATTACAAAAGCAGGTGCTGAGTCAGCCAACTATCCGTTTTGCACAATTGAGCCGAACGTCGGTGTCGTCGAAGTGCCCGATGAGCGGCTCGATGTATTGACGGAAATGTTTCGGCCGAAGCGGACGGTGCCGACTGTTTTTGAATTTACCGATATCGCGGGCATCGTCAAAGGGGCGAGCAAAGGAGAGGGGCTTGGCAACAAGTTTTTGTCTCACATCCGCCAAGTCGATGCAATTTGCCAAGTCGTCCGCTGCTTCAGTGATGAAAACATCACCCACGTGGCGGGCAAAGTCGACCCGCTCGCCGATATCGAAACGATCAATTTGGAGCTCGTGTTGGCTGATTTAGAAACGATTGACAAACGAATCGAGCGGGTCGGCAAAATCGCCAAGCAAAAGGATAAAGAGGCGGCGTTTGAATACGACATTTTGCGGCGGTTGAAGGAGACGCTCGAAGCCGGCAAGCCGGCGCGCACACTCGAGTTCACTGATGAAGAGATGAAAGTCGTCAAGCAGCTGCATTTGTTGACGATAAAGCCGATGCTTTACGTCGCCAATGTTGGCGAGGAAGATATCGCTGACTCTAGCGGCAATCCGTTTGTCAAGGACGTGCGCGAGTTTGCCAAGCGCGACAACGCTGAAGTCATTGTTGTCTGCGCCAAAATCGAAGAGGAAATCGCTGAGTTCAGCGATGAGGAAAAACGGCAATTTTTACAGGAGCTCGGCATCGAGCAGTCCGGCCTTGACCAACTTATCCGCGCCGCTTACAGCTTGCTCGGATTGGCGACGTTTTTCACCGCCGGCGAGCAGGAGGTGCGGGCGTGGACGTTCCGCAAAGGGATGAAAGCGCCGCAATGCGCCGGCATCATCCATTCCGACTTTGAGCGAGGGTTTATTCGCGCGGAAACGGTGTCGTACGATGACCTTGTCGCGGCTGGATCGATGGCGGCGGCGCGCGAAGCCGGAAAAGTGCGCTTGGAGGGAAAAGACTACGAAGTGCAAGACGGCGACATTATGCATTTCCGGTTCAACGTGTAACCATTGGTTCGAGGGCAGGGCGGATGCAGCAGGTCACGGCGTGGGGCCGTTTTTGGCTTGGCCATACGGATGGAAGATGTTTGCGCCGACGGAATGCGGCAAACTGCCTTGCTTATCGTTGTCGGTCATGGTATAATCA
>NZ_ATCO01000073.1:0-17074 GCF_000422025.1 Geobacillus sp. WSUCF1
GTTGTGGTGAAGAGCCATTTCTTTTGACGTGTGACAGCTGACAAAAGTCTGATAATTGTTTATAATAATAAACGTGAGTGAGTTTTCGGCCAAGCATTGTACAGCTGTTGCGACGGGGCGGTTGCCGCCGGCGTCATGTAAGCACTTTCGCGCGCGCGTTTGTTTTTGCCTCCATTTCGAGCAAGCGCTCATCGGCCATCGGTCGTTATGGCCGGAACTTATGAAGAGAAGGGGAGATTGAACATGACAGTAACCCGTGGGTTAGAGGGAGTTGTGGCCACAACTTCAAGCATCAGTTCGATCATCGATGACACGTTGACGTATGTCGGTTATGACATTGACGATTTAGCCGAAAACGCTTCCTTCGAAGAAGTCGTTTATTTGCTTTGGCATCGCGAACTGCCGACGAAAGAGCAGCTTGAGGAATTAAAGAAACAGTTGGCGGAAAACGCTGAAATTCCAAATGAAATCATTGAACACTTCAAGCTGTATCCGATTGACAAGGTGCATCCGATGGCGGCTTTGCGCACCGCGGTATCGCTTCTCGGCTTGTATGATGAAGAGGCGGATGTGATGACGAAAGAGGCGAATTATCGGAAAGCCATTCGCCTGCAGGCGAAAATCCCGACGATTGTCACCGCCTTCGCCCGCGTGCGCAAAGGGTTGGAACCGGTTGCGCCGCGCAAAGATTTGAGCTTTGCCGCCAATTTCTTGTACATGCTGACCGGCAAAGAACCAGACGACATCGCCACGGAAGCGTTCAACAAGGCGCTCGTGCTGCATGCCGACCACGAGTTGAACGCGTCGACGTTCACGGCGCGCGTCTGCGTAGCCACGCTGTCCGATATGTATTCCGGCATCACGGCGGCGATCGGAGCCTTGAAAGGGCCGCTTCACGGCGGGGCGAACGAAGCGGTGATGAAAATGTTGACGGAAATCGGCACGGTCGACAACGTCGAGCCATACATCCGCAGAAAGCTCGCCAACAAAGAAAAAATTATGGGCTTTGGCCATCGCGTTTACCGAAAAGGCGACCCGCGCGCCAAACATTTGAAAAAAATGTCGGAAAAACTGACGAAGCTCGTCGGCGAGCCGCATTGGTATGAAATGTCGACGAAGATTGAAGAAATCGTCACATCGGAAAAAGCGCTGCCGCCAAACGTTGACTTTTATTCCGCCTCGGTTTACCATTGTTTAGGAATCGATCATGATTTGTTTACGCCGATTTTTGCCGTCAGCCGCACCTCGGGATGGTTGGCTCACATCTTGGAACAATACGACAACAACCGTCTCATCCGTCCGCGCGCTGAGTACACCGGCCCAGGCAAGCGGGCGTACGTGCCGATCGACGAGCGCGGCTAAAACAAGTGGACAAGGCGGTGAAGGCGCGCCTTCACGCCTTTTTATAAAAAAACTGCATTGGGGGTTTTGCTCGTGACGCAAGGAGAAAAAATTACAGTCCAAAATGGTGTGCTCAACGTTCCGAACAACCCGATCATTCCGTTCATCGAGGGGGATGGAACCGGCCCGGACATTTGGGCGGCCGCTTCGCGCGTGCTCGAAGCAGCGGTGGAAAAAGCGTACAAAGGTGAGAAAAAAATCGTTTGGAAGGAAGTGCTCGCTGGTGAAAAAGCGTACAAGCTGACGGGCAGCTGGCTTCCGGATGAAACGCTTGAGACGATCCGCGAATACATAATCGCCATTAAAGGGCCGTTGACGACGCCGGTCGGCGGCGGCATCCGCTCGCTGAACGTCGCGCTCCGCCAAGAGCTCGACCTGTTTGTCTGCTTGCGCCCGGTTCGCTACTTCCCAGGCGTTCCGTCGCCGGTGAAACGCCCGGAAGACACCGATATGGTCATTTTCCGGGAAAACACGGAAGACATCTACGCTGGCATTGAATATGCCAAAGGCACGCCGGAAGTGAAAAAAGTCATCGACTTTTTGCAAAACGAAATGGGCGTGCGCAAAATCCGCTTCCCGGAAACGTCCGGCATCGGCATTAAACCGATTTCCGAACAAGGGACGAAACGGCTTGTGCGCGCGGCGATCAACTACGCGATCGAACACGGCCGCAAGTCGGTGACGCTCGTTCATAAAGGAAACATTATGAAATTCACCGAAGGCGCGTTTAAAAACTGGGGTTATGAACTGGCGGAGGAAGAATTCGCCGACAAAGTGTTCACGTGGGCGCAATACGACCGAATCGTTGAAACGGAAGGCAAGGAAGCGGCGAACAAAGCGCTTGCTGATGCGGAAGCGTCCGGCAAAATCATTATCAAAGATGTCATCGCCGACATCTTCCTGCAACAAATTTTGACGCGTCCGCGCGAATTTGACGTCATCGCGACGATGAACTTAAACGGCGACTACATTTCCGACGCGCTGGCCGCTCAAGTCGGCGGCATCGGCATCGCGCCGGGGGCAAACATCAACTACGAAACCGGCCACGCGATTTTCGAAGCGACGCACGGCACGGCGCCGAAATACGCAGGGCTTGACAAAGTCAACCCATCGTCCGTCATTCTCTCGGGCGTCATGATGTTTGAGCATCTTGGTTGGAACGAAGCAGCGAAATTGATCATCAAAGCGATGGAGAAAACGATCGCTGCGAAAATCGTCACGTATGACTTCGCCCGCCTGATGGAAGGGGCGACGGAAGTGAAATGCTCCGAATTTGCTGATGCGCTCATCCGCAATATGGACTAACCTTTGAAGGAAAGGGATGGCAAACGATGGCGATGAAACGGAAAAAAATCTCGGTGATCGGCGCCGGATTCACGGGGGCGACGACGGCGTTCCTTTTGGCGCAAAAAGAGCTCGGCGACGTCGTGTTGGTCGATATTCCGCAGCTTGAGAACCCAACGAAAGGGAAGGCGCTCGATATGCTCGAGGCAAGCCCGGTGCTCGGCTTTGACGCGAATATCATCGGCACATCGGATTACGCTGACACAGCCGATTCCGACATCGTCGTCATCACAGCAGGCATCGCCCGCAAGCCGGGCATGAGCCGCGACGATTTGGTGACGACGAACCAAAAAATTATGAAGCAAGTGACGAAGGAAGTCGTCAAATACTCGCCGAACTGCTACATCATCGTCTTGACGAACCCGGTCGATGCCATGACATACACGGTGTTTCAAGAGTCCGGGTTTCCGAAAAACCGCGTCATCGGCCAGTCGGGCGTCTTGGATACGGCGCGCTTCCGCACGTTCGTCGCCGAGGAGCTGAACATTTCGGTAAAAGATGTCACTGGGTTTGTTTTAGGCGGCCATGGCGATGACATGGTGCCGCTCGTCCGCTACTCGTACGCCGGCGGCATTCCGCTCGAAAAACTCATTCCGAAAGATCGTTTGGACGCCATCGTTGAGCGGACGCGCAAAGGCGGCGGTGAAATCGTCAACCTGCTCGGCAACGGCAGCGCCTACTACGCACCGGCCGCCTCGCTTGTCGAAATGGTCGAAGCGATTTTGAAAGACCAGCGCCGCATTTTGCCGGCGATCGCCTACCTTGAAGGCGAATACGGCTATGAAGGCATTTATTTGGGCGTGCCGACGATCCTCGGCGGCAACGGCATCGAGAAAGTGATCGAGCTCGAGCTGACCGAAGAGGAAAAAGCGGCGCTCGCCAAATCCGTCGAATCCGTTAAAAATGTCATGCGCATGCTGGAATAGCGGCGAGGCAAAAATTCGGGCATTGCCCCGGATTTTTGCCCACAGTCAATGAAAGCGCTTTCTAGACAACGAAGGGGTGGGAACATGTTGAAAAAACGAAAGCTCGGGAGACGGATCGGGGAAATTCAAGCGGGGGAAAAGCTCGTGTTCCAAGCCGCCATCGAAGACAAAGACTTGCTTCTTTATCTTGGGCTGACGGATGATGCCAATCCGCTCTATATCCAGCATGATTATGCTTCACAGACGCCGTTTGGAAAACCGGTCGTGCCGCCGGTCATGTTGACGGGGATGATCACGTCCGCGGTCTCCAAATATTTGCCAGGCCCGGGCAGCTACATTACGCGGCAGGATCTTCGCTTTCTCCGCCCCGTTTATCATTATGAAACGCTCGAATTTTTGCTCGAAGTCGCCGATGTCGATGAGGCGGGCCATTGCGTGACGTTGTCCGTCATGGCGACGCGCGGTGCGGAAACGGTGCTTGACGGAACGCTGTCTGTCTGCCCGCCGCATACGTTGCCGCGCCTAGACGGGCGGGTGCTCGAGAACTTTTGACCTCATGTTGAAAGCAGTCCCCCACTTCGAAACAAAGGGGGAGTTTTATGCCGCTTTCCGCCAAAGGAAGCCAACCAAACGCGAGAGGCAGTTTTCCGCGGGCAACCTGTCCGCAGGAAAACCGCCCTTTTTTCTTTTTTTGTCCGAATCATGGCGTCAATTGTGGTATCATAAAGGCAGAAACCATTGGACGGGATGGAGGAGCGGCATGGGACGAAAAATTTTAGTTGTCGATGACGAACAGCCGATTGTGACTCTGTTGTCGTACAATTTGGAGAAAGCCGGATTTCACGTCGTGACCGCTCACGATGGCGAAGAGGCGCTCGTGAAAGTAGCGTCCGAGCAGCCGGCGCTCATTATTTTGGACTTGATGCTGCCGAAGCTTGACGGCGTTGATGTGTGCAAGCGGCTTCGCCAGCAGCAAATCATGACGCCGATTTTAATGTTGACGGCTCGCGATGATGAATTTGACAAAGTGCTTGGTCTTGAGCTTGGCGCCGACGACTATATGACAAAGCCGTTCAGCCCGCGCGAAGTCATTGCCCGCGTCAAGGCGATTTTGCGCCGCACGGAGATCGTTCAGCCGGCGGCTGAATCGAGCGAGCGGCTTGTTGTTGGCGATCTGGAAATTTTTCCGGAACGCTATGAAGCAACGATCGACGGCAAGCCGCTTGAGCTGACGCCGAAAGAGTTTGAGTTGCTCCTTTATTTGGCTCGCCATAAAGGGCGGGTGTTGACGCGCGACCAGCTGCTCAGCGCCGTGTGGAACTACGAGTTTGCCGGCGATACACGCATTGTCGACGTCCATATCAGCCACTTGCGCGAGAAGATCGAAACCGATACGAAAAAACCGATGTACATTAAAACGGTGCGCGGCCTTGGCTACAAGTTGGAGGAACCGAAGCGGCATGAATAGCTTCCGCACCCGCCTTTTGTTTTGGCTCGTGACGCTCATCGCCACGGTGTTGATCGCCCTCGGGCTTTTGCTCGGGCAATTGCTGAAAGATTTTTACGCCGAGACGATGAACAAACGGATGGAAAAAGAGGCCCAAGCGCTTGCGATTTTGCTTGAAAATGAACCGCTCGAGCAAATCCGCGCCGATTTGCAGGAAATGGGGAATGAGCTGTCGTCCCGCATCACCGTGCTCGATAAAGAAGAACGGGTGCGGTTTGACAGCGGTCGCGTCGCAGCGATCAGCGACAAAGACCATGAGCGCATCGTCCGCGCGATTTTGCGCAAAAAGCAGTTTCCCCGTTTTTCCGTGATTGAAAAAACAAACGACGTCTATTACTACATCGTCCCGTACGAGCGCGGTGAGCGGAGCGGGTACGTCGTGTTAAGCACACCGACGAGCTCACTCCAAAAAGTAAACGAGCAAATTTGGGGCGTGCTCACGAGCAGCCTCGGGATGGCGCTCGTTGTCATCATCGCTCTCGTCTGGAAAATCGCCAATCAATATATGAAGCCGATTGAAGAAGCGACGAAAGTGGCGTTTGAGCTGGAAAAAGGCAATTACGCCGCCCGTGTGCCCGATGGTGAATATAACGAGGCCGGGATGCTTGTGCGCTCGATCAACCGGCTGGCCCGCCATTTGCAGGAGATGAGCAGGGCGCGGGAAATTCAGACCGATCGGCTTCACACGCTCATTGAAAACGTCGGCAGCGGCCTGTTGTTTATTGACCACCGCGGACATATTTCTCTCATCAATCGGGCGTTCCAGACTCAGTTTCATCTCGATCCGTCGGATTGTTTACACCGTCCGTACGCCGATGTGCTGCCGCATGGCGACATCGTCCGGTTTATCGATGATATTTTCATCACCGAAACGACGATGCGCCGGCATATGCGGCTGACGATTGGCATCGAGCGGAAACATTTCGATGTATACGGGGCTCCCATCATTGGCACGAACGCCGAATGGAAAGGGATTGTCGTCGTGTTTCACGACATTACGGAGCTGAAGCGTCTTGAGCAAATCCGCAAAGACTTTGTCGCCAACGTTTCGCACGAATTGAAAACGCCGGTGACGTCCATCAAAGGATTCGCCGAAACGCTATTGGATGGCGCCATGAAGGATGAAGCGGCGCTCGAACATTTTTTGACCATCATCTTAAAAGAAAGCGAACGGCTGCAAACGCTCGTTGAGGAACTGTTGGACTTGTCGAAAATCGAGCAGCACGGATTTCAGCTGCAACTCGAAGACGTGGATATCGCTCAAGTCATCGCCGAAGCGGCTGCTGTGTTTCGCCAAAAAGCGGCGGAAAAACAAATTGATTTGCATATCGAATCGCCATCCGGGCTTGTCATCCGCGGTGACAGAAATCGGATGAAGCAAATTTTGCTGAACTTGCTCGCCAACGCCATCACGTATACGCCGGAGCACGGACGGGTCGCTGTCGAGGCGGAAGAGACGGAGAAAGAAGTGCTGATCCATGTGAAAGACACCGGAATCGGCATTGAGGAAAAGGAAATCCCGCGCATTTTTGAGCGTTTTTACCGCGTCGACAAGGCGCGCAGCCGCGATTCCGGCGGAACGGGGTTGGGCCTTTCGATTGTGAAACATTTGGTTGAGGCTCACCATGGATATATTACCGTAGCGAGCAAAGTGGGGCGCGGCACCGTGTTCACGATCCATTTTCCAAAGCCGGGACGGTAGCCGGCTTCTTTTGATCATCTCCAACTGAGAAGCCTCCCATTTTTCAGCGTGAGCGTAAGCAGGGGATGAATCGGCGCCTCCCATCATGGTGGGAGAGCGTTCAAGGCAAGCCGCAGGCATGGTACAATAGGACAAGGAAGCATCCGAGGAGGGATGAGATTGAAAAAAAAGCTTGTTTTAATCGACGGCAGCAGCGTGGCGTACCGCGCCTTTTTTGCCTTGCCGCTTTTGCATAACGACAAAGGCATCCATACGAACGCCGTCTACGGGTTTACGATGATGTTGAATAAAATTTTGGCGGAAGAAGAGCCAACTCATATGCTTGTCGCGTTTGACGCCGGGAAAACGACGTTCCGGCATGAAGCGTTTCAAGAGTATAAAGGTGGGCGCCAGCAGACGCCACCGGAGCTGTCGGAGCAGTTTCCGCTGTTGCGCGAGCTGCTGAGGGCATATCGCATCCCCGCCTATGAACTCGAGAACTACGAAGCGGACGATATTATCGGAACGCTTGCCGCCCGCGCTGAGCAGGAAGGGTTTGAGGTGAAAGTCATTTCCGGCGACCGCGATCTGACCCAGCTCGCCTCCCCCCATGTGACGGTGGACATTACGAAAAAAGGGATTACCGATATCGAACCATACACGCCGCAGACGGTCCGCGAAAAATACGGCTTAACTCCGGAACAAATCGTTGATTTGAAAGGATTGATGGGCGACAAATCGGACAACATCCCCGGAGTGCCGGGCATCGGGGAAAAGACGGCGGTCAAGCTGCTCAGGCAATTCGGCACGGTCGAAAATGTGCTTGCCTCCATTGACGAGATCAAAGGCGAAAAGTTGAAAGAAACGCTGCGCCAACACCGGGAGATGGCGCTGTTAAGCAAAAAGCTCGCCGCCATTCGCCGCGACGCCCCGGTCGAGCTCTCGCTTGATGACATCGTCTATCAAGGGGAAGACCGGGAGAAAGTGGTCGCTTTATTTAAAGAGCTTGGGTTTCAATCGTTTTTAGAGAAAATGGAATCGCCGTCATCAGAAGAGGAAAAACCGCTTGCCAAGATGGCATTTACGCTTGCTGACCGCGTGACGGAGGAGATGCTTGCCGACAAGGCGGCGCTTGTCGTTGAAGTGGTCGAGGAAAATTATCATGATGCGCCGATCGTCGGCATCGCTGTGGTCAACGAACATGGACGGTTTTTCCTGCGCCCGGAGACGGCGCTTGCCGATCCGCAGTTTGTCGCCTGGCTTGGTGATGAAACGAAGAAAAAAAGCATGTTTGACTCAAAGCGCGCGGCAGTCGCCTTGAAATGGAAAGGAATTGAGCTATGCGGCGTTTCCTTTGATTTATTGCTGGCCGCCTATTTGCTTGATCCGGCGCAAGGTGTTGATGATGTAGCTGCCGCAGCCAAAATGAAGCAATACGAAGCGGTGCGCCCGGATGAAGCGGTGTATGGCAAAGGGGCGAAGCGGGCCGTGCCGGATGAGCCAGTGCTCGCCGAGCATCTCGTCCGCAAGGCGGCGGCGATTTGGGAGCTCGAACGGCCGTTTTTGGATGAGCTGCGCCGCAACGAACAAGATCGGTTGCTCGTCGAGCTCGAGCAGCCGTTGTCTTCGATTTTGGCGGAAATGGAATTTGCCGGAGTGAAAGTGGATACGAAGCGGCTCGAACAGATGGGCAAAGAGCTCGCCGAGCAGCTCGGCACGGTCGAGCAGCGCATTTATGAGCTCGCCGGCCAAGAATTCAACATCAATTCACCGAAACAGCTCGGCGTCATTTTATTTGAAAAACTGCAGCTGCCCGTCTTGAAAAAAACGAAAACCGGCTACTCCACTTCGGCGGATGTGCTTGAAAAACTTGCGCCTTATCACGAGATCGTGGAAAACATTTTGCATTACCGCCAGCTTGGCAAGTTGCAGTCGACGTATATTGAAGGATTGCTGAAAGTCGTGCGACCCGATACAAAGAAGGTGCATACGATTTTCAATCAGGCGTTGACGCAAACCGGACGGCTCAGCTCGACGGAGCCGAACTTGCAAAACATTCCGATTCGGCTTGAGGAAGGACGGAAAATCCGCCAAGCGTTCGTGCCGTCGGAGTCTGATTGGCTCATTTTCGCCGCCGACTACTCACAAATTGAGTTGCGCGTCCTCGCCCATATTGCGGAAGATGACAATTTAATGGAAGCGTTCCGCCGCGATTTGGATATCCATACGAAAACAGCGATGGACATTTTCCAAGTGAGCGAGGACGAAGTGACGCCCAACATGCGCCGTCAGGCGAAGGCGGTCAACTTTGGGATCGTTTACGGGATCAGTGATTACGGCTTGGCGCAAAACTTAAATATTTCGCGCAAAGAGGCGGCTGAATTCATCGAGCGCTACTTCGAAAGCTTCCCTGGCGTGAAGCGGTATATGGAAAACATTGTGCAAGAAGCAAAACAGAAAGGGTATGTGACGACGCTGCTGCATCGGCGCCGCTATTTGCCGGATATCACGAGCCGCAACTTCAACGTCCGCAGCTTTGCTGAACGGATGGCGATGAACACGCCGATTCAAGGGAGCGCCGCTGACATTATTAAAAAGGCGATGATCGATCTGAACGCCAGACTGAAGGAAGAGCGGCTGCAAGCGCGCCTTTTGCTGCAGGTGCATGACGAGCTCATTTTGGAGGCGCCGAAAGAAGAGATGGAGCGGCTGTGCCGGCTCGTTCCGGAAGTGATGGAGCAAGCGGTCACACTTCGCGTGCCGCTCAAAGTCGATTACCATTACGGCTCGACATGGTATGACGCGAAATAAAAAGGAGTCTTGGTGTGGATCGCCGGCATCCCTAAGAAGGCCTGTGATGGAATGAAAAAGCAGTTTCACAACGACTCTTCTCCAGTTGGGAAGCCTTGAACATCGAGCCGTCCTTCTCAACCAACATGACCGATTTTGTGAAAATCAGCGTTTCTCACCGGCCTTTTAGGCAGAATCTTTCGGTGCGACGATTCTCGGCTGCGGGTCGATGAATGGGAGCGAAACAGCTGCCGCCCCATGGAGAATCTTTCTCTCGGCGGATGAACCGGCGTCAATGTGAAAGCGTCGGCGGGAACGATGCAGGAAAACGGAGGAAAGGGGGGATCGCCATGCCGGAATTGCCGGAGGTGGAAACGATCCGTCGTACGCTTTTGCCGCTTATTGTCGGAAAAACGATTGAGGATGTGCGCATCTTTTGGCCGAACATCATCCGCCATCCGCGAGACCCCGAGGCGTTTGCGGCAAGAATGATCGGACAGACGGTGCGTGGTTTGGAACGGAGAGGGAAATTTTTGAAATTCCTGCTCGACCGCGATGCGCTCATTTCCCATTTGCGCATGGAAGGGCGCTACGCCGTTGCTTCTGCCCTCGAGCCGCTCGAACCGCATACGCACGTCGTGTTTTGCTTCACGGACGGCAGCGAACTCCGTTACCGCGACGTGCGCAAGTTCGGAACGATGCACGTTTATGCCAAAGAAGAAGCTGACCGCCGGCCGCCGCTTGCTGAGCTTGGGCCGGAGCCGCTTTCCCCGGCGTTTTCCCCAGCTGTATTGGCGGAGCGGGCGGTGAAAACGAAACGGTCGGTCAAAGCGTTGCTCCTTGATCAGACGGTCGTGGCTGGGTTTGGCAATATTTATGTCGACGAATCGCTGTTTCGCGCCGGCATTCTTCCCGGCCGGCCGGCTGCCTCGCTCTCCAGCAAAGAGATCGAGCGCCTGCATGAGGAAATGGTGGCGACGATCGGCGAGGCGGTCATGAAAGGGGGAAGCACGGTGCGCACGTACGTGAACACGCAAGGCGAGGCCGGTACGTTTCAACATCATTTGTACGTGTATGGCCGCCAAGGCAATCCGTGCAAACGATGCGGCACGCCGATTGAAAAAACGGTCGTCGCCGGCCGCGGCACGCATTATTGCCCGCGCTGCCAGCGCTAGGCGGCGTGTAAAAAGGAGAGAGGTTCCATGACGTTGACGATCGGATTGACCGGCGGGATCGCCAGCGGCAAAAGCACGGTGAGCGCGATGATGCGCGAGCTCGGCCTTCCGGTCATTGATGCTGACGAAGCGGCGCGCGCCGTCGTCCGACCGGGGGAAGACGCCTACCGTCAGATTGTCGCCGCCTTCGGTCCGGGCATTTTGCAGACAAATGGAGAGATCGATCGGGCGAAACTCGGGGCGATCGTGTTCAACGACGAAGAAGAACGGAAAAAGCTAAACGCCATCGTTCACCCGGCGGTGCGTCAGAAAATGCTCGCGGAGAAAGAAGCGCTCGTCCGTTCCGGGGCGAAAACGGTCGTATTGGACATTCCGCTTTTATTTGAAAGCGGATTGACATCCTGGGTCGATAAAGTACTTGTCGTGTATGTTGACGATGACATCCAGCTTCGCCGGCTGATGGAGCGGAACGGGTTCACTGAGGAAGAAGCGCGCGCCCGCATTTGCGCTCAATGGCCGCTGGCGGAAAAAATGAAGCGGGCCGACGCGGTCATCAACAATAACGGAACGAGGGAAGAGACACGCCGTCAGCTGTTGGCTATTTTGAAACAATGGGACGCCTTGGAAAAATAGGCGTCTTTTTTGTTCGCTTTCAGTCATTTTGTTCTCCACATTCCCTAAAAATATGATATACTATTTATACAAATATAAGAAAATAGTATAACATATATGAGAGGAGAACAAAGTGAATGAAGGCGAAAGTGGCGATTAACGGTTTCGGACGAATCGGACGGATGGTGTTCCGGCGCGCCATCAATTCCCCTGATCTCGACATTGTGGCGGTGAACGCCAGCTATCCGCCGGAAACGTTAGCCCATTTAGTGAAATATGACTCAAACCACGGCAAATTTGACGGTGAGGTCATCGCCTTGGAAGACGGCCTGCTCGTCAACGGCAAAAAAGTGAGGCTGTTAAACTCGCGCGACCCGAAACAGCTGCCGTGGAAAGAGCTTGATATCGATATTGTGATTGAAGCGACCGGAAAATTCAACGATCGTGAAAAGGCGAGCCTTCACCTTGAGGCAGGGGCGAAGCGCGTCATTTTAACCGCCCCGGGCAAAAATGAAGATGTGACGATCGTTGTTGGCGTCAACGAGCATATGCTTGACATCGACCGCCATTTCATCATTTCGAACGCCTCGTGTACGACAAACTGTTTGGCTCCGGTCGTCAAAGTGCTCGATGAAGCGTTTGGGATTGAAAACGGCCTGATGACGACGGTTCACGCGTATACGAACGACCAAAAAAACATCGACAACCCGCATAAAGATTTGCGCCGCGCCCGCTCATGCGCGCAGTCGATCATCCCGACGACAACGGGAGCGGCGAAAGCGCTTGGCCTAGTGCTGCCGCATTTAAAAGGGAAGCTTCATGGCATGGCGCTCCGCGTCCCGACGCCGAACGTCTCGCTCGTCGACTTGGTCGTCGACTTGAAGCGCGATGTGACGGTTGATGAGGTGAACGAGGCGCTGATCCGCGCTGCCAACGGCCCATTGAAAGGCATCTTGGATTTCACGATGGAGCCGCTTGTCTCGATCGATTTCAATACGAATCCGCATTCTGCGATTATCGACGGCCTGTCGACGATGGTGATGGAAGGGCGAAAAGTGAAAGTGCTCGCTTGGTATGACAATGAATGGGGCTATTCGTGCCGCGTCGTTGATTTAGCCCATCTTGTCGCGGCCAAAATGAATGAGCGTCTCAGCGTCAATGCGTAACAGCGGTTCGATGTGAAGCGCGCCGCCTGCGCTATGGCTTTTGCGATCCGCACAAACGGATCGGGCCACGGTGCGGGCGTGGGCGCTTTTTCTCTTTTTTATGCAAAAAAATTAAAAAAGCCTGTTGCAAAAACCCCCTAAACAAAGTATACTATGTCTCGTGAACTTCTTAACGGCAAGGGTAATGTGACTACTTAAAGGGTTAGGACCTCTTAGGACTAACTTTCCCCCGTGGTAGTTATACATGCCATTTTGCAACTCACCTTCTGTTTTTTTATTTGTTTGAGAAAATTGGTTAAAGGGGGATTCTTTTCATGGACACGATGGGTCGTCACGTTATCTCGGAACTTTGGGGATGCGACTTTGACAAACTGAATGATATTGATTTTATTGAAAAAACGTTCGTTGACGCCGCGTTAAAGTCGGGAGCGGAGATTCGCGAAGTGGCGTTCCATAAATTCGCTCCGCAAGGCGTAAGCGGGGTCGTCATTATTTCGGAATCGCATTTGACGATTCACACGTTTCCCGAACACGGCTATGCGAGCATTGATGTGTATACATGCGGCCATTTAGACCCGACGATTGCCGCCGATTACATTGCCGAAATGCTGGGCGCGCAAACGCGGGAAACGATTGAACTTCCGCGCGGCATGCGCCCAATCGAAGTGAAAAAGGCGCAGGCGCTGTAATTGGATCATGATAAACCGAAAGGAGCGTAAGCGAAACGCTCCTTTTTTTGCGCCCTCGGCGGTACAACAGCGGCGAACATCATGGTATGATGGAAGAAAAAGAATGACTAGGGAGACGTGGCAATGAGCATGTGGAAAACACTCAAATACGCCTTCACAAACCATTGTGAAACGCGGGAAAATCATGAAGATGAAGAGCTAAGAAGCCATTATTACAAAGCGACGAACCGCGCTGTGATCGATGCGGTCAAGGAGCTGCTCTCGTCGCTGCCTGGCGCCGAGCTCGTTTCTGTTTCCGAAGAGCGCGGCGAAATTTGTGCACAAACAAGGCGCGGCAAAAAGTTGTTTATCGTCGCTACCGTCATTTCCGTGCGGCCGTTTGAAACGGCGGTCGACTTTTCCGCGACGACGGAGACGAAGCTATTGCCGTTTGATTTTGGGCATAGCCGGGCGGTCATTCTCGATTTGTATCGGAAGCTCGACGCCCGCCTGCCCTATATCGGTTCCGGACTGAACAGCTAACTATATCTTGTCTGCTTTCGTCCATTCCGGTATGATAGAAAATAAGAAGATCAACGGAGTGGATGTTATGCGATGTCCTTCATGCCATCATCAAGGCACGCGCGTGCTTGACTCGCGCCCGGTTGAAGAGGGTCGTTCGATCCGCCGCCGGCGGGAGTGCGAACAGTGCCATTATCGGTTTACGACGTTTGAGCGGATCGAGGAGCCGCCGCTGATTGTTGTGAAAAAAGAGGGGACGCGCGAAGAATTTAGCCGGGAGAAAATTTTGCGCGGCTTGATCAAAGCGTGCGAGAAGCGGCCGGTGGCGCTCGAGGAGCTTGAAAAAGTGACGCAGGAAATTGAGCGCGAACTGCGCAATCAAGGCGTCTCGGAAGTGAAAAGCGAAACGATCGGCGAAATGGTGATGGAGCGCCTGTCACACATCGATGAGGTCGCCTATGTCCGCTTCGCTTCCGTCTATCGGCAGTTTAAAGATATTAATGTGTTCATTGAAGAACTGAAAGAGCTGATCAAAAAAGGGCAACGGTAAAAAGGGCTTTGGCGTTAGGCGGCAAGCCCTTTTTTTCAACGTCTTTTCGGCAGGAAAGGGGAGAGCCGGTTTGAAACGAATACGGCGAAATGGAAGGTCGGAGCGATGCAACACCATTGGAAAGAGCTGATTGCTGTCGACCGTTATACCGTGCAAAGCCGTGGGGTGTTGCAAGAGGTGGACCGTAAAGTGCTGACGCTGCTTTACCAGCCGCTCATCGGCTGCCGGGCGTTGGCGCTTTATATGACGCTTTGGGGGGAGCTTGAGCTGCTTGACGGCCAGGAAGCGACCCATCATCGGCTTATGGCGCTCATGCAGTGCGGACTGCCGGACATTTACAGCGAACGGTTGAAACTCGAAGGAATCGGGCTGCTCGACACATACGTCCACGCTAAAGAGGCGGATGAACCGAAGCTGTTTCTTTATGAGCTGCGCCCGCCGTTGGCGCCAGACCAGTTTTTCCGCGACGAGATGTTGAGCGTTTTTTTTGCACCGGCAAGTCGGCCGCCACTTGTTTATCCAGCTGAGCAACTTTTTTGCCCGTCCGTCCATTGATGAAACGAAATTCACCCAGGTGACGCGGTCGTTTTCCGACGTGTTTTCGGCCGTGCCCGCTGAACAAATCGTCGCCGGCCTCAGCGAAGAAGCCGGGCCCGAGCTGCTTGAAGGGAAGGATCACATCAGGCGGGATGAGGAGTCGTATGTGCTTGATGATGATGTATTCGACTTTGAGCTGTTTTTTGCCGGCCTGTCCAAGCAGCTTGTGCCGCGCCGAGCGGTGACAGCGAAAGTGAAGGAAGCGATTAAAAAGCTGGCGTTTTTATACGGCATTCCGCCGCTTGAGATGCAAAAACTGGTCCTTGGCGTCATCGATCCGGCCTATCATATCGATATTGACGCGTTGCGCCGGGCGGCGCGCGAATGGTATGAGCTCGAACATGGCGGTGTCGAGCCGCGCCTCGTCGAACGAGTGCAGCCGCTCGCCTACCGGACGATGGAAAACATCGAACCGCGCACAAAAGAGGAGCAACTAATGAAACAGCTGGAAACAATTTCCCCGCGCCAGCTGCTGAAAGAGATTTCAGGCGGCGCTGAGCCGTCGCTTGCTGATTTGCAGCTGATCGAAGATGTGATGTTTAAGCAACAGCTGCTCCCCGGGGTTGTCAACGTGCTCATTTATTATGTCATGCTCCGGACGAATATGAAGCTGTCGAAAAAATATGTAGAAAAAATCGCCAGCCATTGGGCGCGCAAAAAGGTGAAAACCGTGAAGGAAGCCATGGAGCTGGCGAAAGAAGAGGCGAAAACATACCAAAACTGGGCGAACGAAAAGGAAAAAGGGACGCGGACGGTGCGCAAAGTCGTGCGCACGGAAATCGTCCCGGACTGGCTGAACATGGATTACAGCCAGCCGGATGATGATGATTTTGACGTCGAACAGGCGCGCAAAGAGCTTGAGGAACGGCTGAAAAAATACCGTGATGAATCATAGAGGGAAAAGCCATGGAACGAGTAAACCACCTGTTGCAGCGGTTGCTTGGCAATCAACGGTTTAAACAACGCTACGAACAAATGAAACGCTACATTTTGGAGCATCCGGACGTGCAGCCGTTTTTGCGGGCGCACGAACGGCAATTGTCGGCCGATGCGGTTGACCGCAGCTTGATGAAGCTGTATGAGTTCATCGAGCAGCACGGGAATTGCCGCCAATGTCCGGGCCTTGAGCGATGCAACAACATGCTGCCGGGGTACCATCCAAATTTGGTGGTCAACGGTGGAAGGATCGACGTTGAGTACGACCGCTGCCCAAAAAAAGTGCAGCATGACGAGCGAAAACGGCAAGAGTCGCTCATTCAAAGCATGTTCATGCCGCGCGAAATCTTGCGTGCTTCGCTCTCTGACGTCGATCTCAATGACGATGGGCGGATCAAAGCGATCCGATTTGCCGAGCGGTTTGTGGCGGAATACGAGCCAGGGAAAAAAATGAAAGGCTTGTATTTGCACGGATCGTTTGGGGTGGGCAAAACGTATTTGCTCGCCGCGATCGCCAACGAGCTGGCGAAGCGAAACGTTTCGTCGCTGATCGTCTACGTGCCCGAGCTGTTTCGTGAGATGAAACATTCGCTTCAAGACCAGACGATGAACGAAAAGCTTGATTATATCAAAAAAGTGCCGGTGCTGATGCTCGATGATCTTGGGGCGGAGGCGATGTCAAGCTGGGTGCGCGATGATGTGTTTGGCCCGATCTTGCAATACCGGATGTTTGAAAACTTGCCGACGTTTTTCACGTCGAACTTTGATATGCAGCAGCTCGCCCATCATTTGACGTATTCGCAGCGCGGCGAAGAAGAGAAGGTGAAGGCGGCGCGCATTATGGAGCGAATCCGCTATTTGGCCTATCCGATTGAAATCACTGGACCGAACCGCCGCGAGCAAAATATATAAAGGCGATTTGAAACGTTGCCGTTTGCACAGGCATGTTGATTAACCCATAAAAACTAGTTGAGCAGGTTCTGTTTCTAGCTTTTCTGCCGTAGTCGGCAAGCGGTTCGTTTGCCGACTGGGGCTGACCCAAAAGGGTAATTTCCCTTAAACAAAACACAACATATTGTTTCTTAATTTAACTTCCCTCCGAAAGAAGTCTCCTACTTCTAAACGTGAAGGTGCGCCAGCACCAGTGAAAGTGGGAGATGAATTTCGGTTGGCGTTAGCCAACGAATATGATAGAATAT
>NZ_ATCO01000074.1:0-34678 GCF_000422025.1 Geobacillus sp. WSUCF1
GAGCGTTTGCACATGATCGTAAATGAACTGCATTTGCTCGGACATTTGTCCGATGGACTGCTTGCCGTCCTCTGCTTTCGCCGATGTTTTCTCAGCCCGGTGCGCCACTTCTTTCGTATGGAAAGCGACGTCGCTCAATGTTTGGGAAATATCATGCACGGACGCGGCGGTGGTGCGGACAGCATCGGCCTGCTCCTCCGCACTTGCCGCAAGCGTTTCCATCGTTGTCGCAATTTGCTCTGTCGCTTTCGTCGTCTGTTCGGCGACGGCGGCAAGCTGCTGAGAATATTGCGCTACTTCTTCGGCATGATGTTGGATTTGCCCCATCACACTTTGCCAAGCGTTTGCCATATCGTTTAACGACGCCGCAATCGGCCGCAGCTGCTGCACGCGATCAAGCGGTATGCGCACCGTCAAATCTCCGCCTGTCATCTTGCCTAAATGTTCGTTAATAACGGCAATCGGGGCAACAAACCGTCGATAGTTGAGCGTTGCCGAAACGAAGCCGAGCATCGCGCCAAACAGCACCGTAGCAACAAGCGTCCACCAAAATGCCGCCCCGCGAATGCCGTTGACCAGGCATGTGGCCATGCCGATCGCCGCTGTGCCAGGGATGACGATGAACATGGTGCGGATGATATAACTTGCTAATGACAAAACGCTCTCCTCCTTTTGCCATGATGCAAACACCTTTCTTATTTCTTTACCACATAAATAGATTCGTGAATGAACGTTCATTTTCCTTCCTAGCCCTAATCATGAATAGGGGTGGTTGCAAAGTTTTCTGATCTAACAAGGACCCGCTCAAAAACATCATGCTTTTGATCGCCTATAATCGGTGACGAAAATAAGAAAAGGCGCCCCGTTCGATTGGGGCACCACCTGTTGTTTTCCGCTTTACACCGCCGGTTTTTCCGTTGTCACATACGTCCCGGCAATAAAATCGTGAATCGACCGTTTGTCTTCTCTCGCCGCGACCATAATCGCACTAATGATGAGACCAATGCCGAACGTGATAAAGTATACGAGTCCGCCAACGAACGAGCGCAAAAACATCGTGCCGATGCCGACTTTTCCGCCGTTGACTTTCGCAATCCGGATGCCAAGCATCCGCTTGCCGACCGTATATCCGTACCAAACAGCCGGAACGATTAACGCGTAAAGGATGTTCGCTAATGACGTAAACCAGTTCGTTTCCCAACTGCCAGTGATGAAATAGCCGATGATCGAAATCGGAATACCGACGACAATCGCATCCAACAAGTTAGCCAACAGCCGCTTCCAAAATCCAGCCGGATTTGTCACCGCCATATGCCTTCCCTCCTGTTGCCTTTTCTATATTGTATTCTCCATTAACAGTATAATTGTCTTCATTTTACCGTAAATGGCGTATAAAAGAAAATCGGTTTTTTCGACATCACATCGATTTTTTGCTTCGATGCGGTGGTCCCTGCTGCACACGCTCAAGATGATGGAATCGATCTTCTTGCAGCAATTTCTTTAGCCCAGCTTCGCCACCACAGCCGAAAAATCGTCTGGAAGCGGCCCTTTTTGCGCAAAATGGCGGCGCAGATGGTCCAAAAGCACTTGCTCGTCCAATAAAATATGCGGCGCCAGCGCATCGCGGAACGCTTCAATCTTTTGCCGGACGGAACCCGTTTCCCCTTCGATCGCCCCGTCGGAATACAACACAAGCGTCGCCCCCGGCTCGTAGCGCAACCGGCCGCTGTCGACAAAAAGGCGCGGAAGCAGCCCGATCGGCGCGCAGCCGCGGTCCAACTCCGCCACCGTTCCATCCGGTTGGAACAAAAACCCCGGCGGATGGCCGGCTGATGCATATTCAATCATCCGTTCCTTGACATCCACCAGAACATATACGGCGGTGAAATAATACGTCATCCGCCCGTTTTCATGGTACAACTGGCGCATATGGCGGTTCAACTCGCGAAACACTTCCGTCGGAACGATCCCTTTGCGGATGACGCCGTTTAAGAGCGAGCGGACCGACATGCAAATGAGCGAAGCCGCTGCCCCATGACCCATCACATCCATTAAAAAAATGCCGTACCGCTGTTTGTCGATCGGATACCAGGCGTACATATCGCCACCCAGCTCCCGCGATGGGATGTACGTTCCGGCAATCTGGATTCCTTTGGCCGACAACGGCTTGCTCAACACGCGCTTTTGCACCTCGCGGGCCAGCCGCAAGTCATCTTTCATCGCTGCGATGTATAGGTTCTCGTAAGTTGGACCGGCAAATAAAAACAAGTAAAACGCGATTTCTCCATCATGGCCGGGCACAGCCCGCACCGTCGTCTGCCTGACATAGACCGAACCGTTTTTCCGCCGCCAGCGCACCCACCCCCTCCATTCTCCACTTTCCCCAGTGCTCGCTTGAATCACCTCATAAAGCCAGGCCTCGTAATAACCCGCGTAAAGCGTATGCAACGGCTGACCGACAATCTCTACATCATGACCAGTGATTTTTGTGAACGCCGGATTGACAAACTGAACGACAAACTGGCCATCGGTGACGAGCATCGCCTGTTCCATCGCTTTGTACACTTGTTCAGCGAGCTGTCGTTCATTCTCGTTTCGCTTTGCTTCTGTCAGATCAGCGACAAACCCGCTGACGAGCCTCACTTCCCCGAATTGATCAAGCACAGGAAACGTCCGTTCAAGCACCCAACGGACAGAGCCATCCCGCTGATTGATGATGCGATACGTCTGGGCGCCCGCATCCGCTCCTGAAAGAAGCGACCATTTTCTTTCCGCCTTGGCGCGGTCATCTGGGTAAGCCACCTTTGCCCATATGTCTTGATCGTGGTAAAAGTCGTCCGGAGGCAGGCCGTACAGCTGCTCGCATGATGACGAAATGAACAAGAGCCGCCTTCGTTCCGGCGTTGCGAGCCAATACACATAGTCGCCCGGCCCAACGAACACATTCATTTTTTCCAAGCCGAGAAGCAACTCCCGCCACGCGAGGTGGTCATAACGTTGAACATGTTCCCAAAACCCATCCACCATAGAACGTCATTCTCCACTGAAATAATCCATGGCTTCCTTCTCTGTGGCAAATAGTTTGATAAACGAAGAAAATTTGACAATATGGAAAATTTCTGCAAGCGACCCTTCCACTCCGGCAATGACCAACTCTTTTTGTCGGGCTCTCGCCTCCATGACGCTGTCAGCGATGACACCGAGTCCGGCGCTGTTTATGTAGTTGACCCCCTCCATGTTGACGATCAATTGATCCGCCTGTTTGTCCAGCAGCCTTTCCAGCGCTTGACGGAACGATTCGACGTTGTTTAAGGTAATATCTTCTGCCCATGTCAGCGCGCAAATTGCCCCTTGTCTCATCCTCATCTTGCTTCCTCCAATGGTCACTCATTTTTTTGCATTTGCACATGCAAAACAAGACGTTGTTTCCCGCTCGCTTCACGTATACATCGTCGACAATATGGGTGATCAGCTGCAGCCCTCTGCCGCGCGGCCCTGTGTTGACGACATCGGTTTGGGCTACGGAGAAGCATCCTCCTCGCTGTTTGACAATGATCATAAACTGTCTCGCTTCCATTTTCCAAAATATCCTAAATGGCAGTTTTCTCGTTTTTTGACAATATTCATACGCATTCGTGCACGCTTCCTCTGTCGCGAGCCGAAGAAAAAGGCAATCACGCGGCAAAAACCCCATTCTCTTCGCCAGTTCCTCGGTAATGTCCATCGCTTTTAAAATGTCCGCCGTTTTCATGATCGCCATCGTTCGGATCATGGTCCTGGGCTTCATCGGCATTTCCCCTATCTTTGTTATGCTTATACACCGGCCAAAGCAACATGGCAGCTTTTCCACTATCGCACGTTCCAGCGCTGGGGAAAACGGATTCGAATGCTATTTTTCTCCTTTATTGTTCCATCTATCGAAAAATAGTTCTTATTTACTACAATTCATTATAATACAAAATGGGGCTCATTCCAATTTCCTACATCCAAAAAAAAAGACATCATGGCACCCATCGTCCAATGATGTCCCCCTTAACGGCGCTGCCGGCGGTGGTTTAGTTGATACACAAGGGCAATCAACTGTGACCGATCGTTGACGCCAATTTTTTGAAAAATGTTTGTAATATGATTTTTCACGGTATGGACGCTAATGAACAGCCGTTCTGAAATTTCGCGATTGCTGCAGCCTTGAATGAGCAGCTCCAATACATCCATCTCCCGGGCCGTCAACTGCTTGGACAACATGTCGATATTGACCGTCCCATCATTCCCACCGTGAGCCTTGCCGCTGATCATCATCGCCCCAATCGCGGCCAACGCCGTCATATACACTTCCGCCTCTTTCGCTTCCCTTTCTTTCTTTATATGAACGGCGAGAACGCCATAGCGGCCATCGCTGACGAAAAACGGCACTTCCATCACCGATTTGCCCTCAACATCAAGCAGCGCCGGCACCTCGCTTTTCGCCTTCTCGCCGTGACAGCCATAGCGACGGCAGACATCATCCCGATAACGAACAGCCATTTCTACGTCCATCGCTCCTTCGCGGACAACGGCTGTTTGGCCATCGCTAGACCATACCACGCAGACGAAATCGCCGTAAGCGAGCTCCGCGGCAAATTCGGCCATCATCCGGATGATGTCTTCCTCCTTCTGCACCACACGCATGGCCCGTCCAATTTCCATCAACATCGACAGGCGCATCAAGTGGCGGTCCATTTTCATATCAACCTCTGTACATTTAGCCAGGAGCAGCCAATGTTGAACGAGGGCGGAACCGACCGAACGAAGCGCCGCCGGCAGTGAAGAGGACGCCTCGCTGCCGATCATGATCCATCCTTCCACTGCTTTCCCGTACGTCGCCGGATACGCAATCATCGCTTTCGGACGGATGCCATGGCGAACAAAAAAGGAAAAGCGTGGATCCAAAGCGGCATCTTGAACGTAAACCGAACGAAGCGGCGGCTCCGAAGACGAAAGCGGCGGAAACAACGCATCGATCATCTTGCCGCGCAGCTTTCCGGCCTTTTCCCCGCTTGCCGCCGCCACCATCCATCCTTGCGGACATTTGGCGATATACAACGCCATATCGACGCGTTCATCGAACGCCCGCAACTCAAAAAGCAGCTTGTCCACGTCCGCTAGGGCGGAGCTGTCCGCAACCACTGCTTCGAGCCGTTTTCCGTATTCACAGCATTGTTGCTTGCGGCGCTCGCCGCTGATTAATTCCCCGCATATGACCGCCATCTTTTCTATATCTTTTAACTTCGCTTCGACCGCCCGCGCCGGCAACGCCGCCACCTGTTCGATCGCTGACATCCATTCTCCAGTGTCCATCAGCGGTTGTTCGCAAATGAGCCATTTCGTTTCTTCCTCGATAAACACGCCTGCCCAAATCCAATATTCCGCCTTCTCATCGACAAACACGGGAGCGACGATGCTCTTCATGCCAAAACGCCCGACCGGCACGACCGATGGACGCTGCCATCCGTCCATGACAAGCTCCTGCGGGCAGAAAAACGATGGCGCTTCCCTTTTAGCGGCAAACAAAACGAACTCCGCCAACTCGGTCATATTCGATACTTTCGTCACGGGAGCGCCGTGATCATCGACGATCAGCATGCTCAACTCCGTCAATGCCGCGTATGCATCTTGAATATATTGCAACGATTCACGGATCACCACGCCTTCAACTCTCCTACAATACATTTTTATCCTTATCTATTATGGACAAACCATTTGCAAGAAATCAAGCATGAGCCCCCTCACAACAAAAATAAACCGGCGTGGGAGCCCTACGGACGACCCACGCCGGAACAAATCTTTTGAAACGGACAGAGGGCGACAAGCGCAGACCATTCGGAGAAAAGGCGTCACCAGTCAATGCGCAATTCAAGGGTGGCGAGGCAATCAGCCAGCTGCCGCTTAATCTCCGCCAATGCAACCTCCGTCTTGGCTTCTGCACGCAACACAAGAATCGGCTGGGTGTTCGACGGCCGCACCAACCCCCAGCCTTCCGGGAACTGGATGCGGGCGCCATCAACGTCAATAACCGGATAGCGGCCAGCGAACCGATTTTTCACCGCGGCAATGGCAGCCGCTTTTTTCTCTTCCGGGCAAGCAACTCGCGTCTCCGGCGTCGCCGCGTACCGCGGCACATCGGCAAACCACTCGGACAGCGGGCGCTCATCGTGCGACAGTAATCGAAGCAGGCGCCCAGCGGCGTACAGCGCATCGTCATAGCCGTAAAACTCATCATTGAAGAACAAATGACCAGACATTTCACCGGCAAATGGAATCTCCGGACGACGGCGCAACGTCGCTTTGACGTGCGAATGGCCGGTGCGATGGAAGAACGGTTTCCCGCCGAGCCGCTCAATTTCCTCAACAAGCGCTTGCGAACATTTCACTTCGACGGGCGCGTCGGCTCCCGGATGGCGCTTAAGAATCTCGCGCCAGAACAGCACCATCAGTTGGTCGCCCCAACGGATCGCACCCGTTTCATCCACAACCCCGATCCGATCGCCGTCGCCGTCAAACGCGATGCCAAGATCAGCCTGCTCCTTGCGCACCATCTCAATCAAGTCCGTTAAGTTCTCCGGCACGACCGGGTCCGGATGATGGTTCGGAAACGTCGGATCGGATTCACAGTAAAGCGGGACGACATCGCACCCCCATTCTTTGAGCACTTGTGGTGCAATGATCGATGGGGTGCCGTTGCCGCAGTCGACGACGACCTTCAGCTTGCGCGGACCGAGCTTAATTTTCTCCTTCAACATATTGATATATGCCGGAGCAAGGTCAAGCGTTTCCTCGCGCCCGCGCGCTGTTTCAGGACGCGGCTGTTCCTGGCTGAGCCGCTCCATCGCCCGCCGCAGCGCTTGGATGCGCTCGCCATAAATTGTCGTTTTTCCCATGGCAATTTTAAATCCGTTCTCATCCCCTGGGTTATGGCTGGCGGTGATGATCATGCCGCATGGAATATTCGTGTAGTATAAGCTGTAGTAAAACATCGGCGTCGTCGAAAGCCAATATCGACGACATCGCAGCCGCCATCGAGCAGCCCATCTTTGAGCGCCCGATGCAAGCCAGGCGATGACAGACGATTGTCATGACCGACAACCGCCCTCTTCTCGCCTTCCTTTTGCATCATGTCGGCAAAGGCCCGTCCGAGCCAATACGCGAACGACTCATCGAGCTCCTCACCGGCTCGTCCGCGGATGTCGTATTCTTTAAACACGTGTGCCGGCCATGCGAACGGTTTCGTTGTTGACGTATTCATCGACAACCACCTCCACCGAAATCGATTGAGCGATTGCTGCTGTTAACAAGTACGACAATGTTGACTCCGCCCCCCGATTCGGGTTCGGGCCGTTCGGGCCAAGCCCGTCGCAGCAACTGCCGTCGCTTGGGTCCGCAAGCGGCGCGTTGCCGTCGTTTTGTCCGTAAAACCAAGCGAGGCAGCGGCGGACGACGCCGCGATAACGCTCGTCGTCCGTTGCCCAATACGCTTCGCGCGCCGCCAAAGCGAGCTTCATCACATCAAGCGGCTGTTGATCCCAATCAGCGCGGTAGCGGCGGCTGCACCAGCCGCGGTTGCCGACCGGACGGATGACACCTCCCGGTCCGCTCATTTTTTCAATAAGGAAAGCAAGGCTTTTTTCCGCCACTTCCTTCACCTCATCCCGCGGCGCGCGCCGATATGCCGTCCAAAGCGCCCACGGCAGCACCCCGTTGGCGTACGTCAACTCCGGCTCATACCAATGCCAATCGTCGCCAGCATGCTCCCAATACGCCGCAAGCAGCCGCTCTTCAAGCCGTGCAGCCAAAGCTGCCACTTCCTCTTGATCGACGCCAAGCGGGCGTCCTTCTGTCAATAAGACGCCGCAAGTGGCCACCCCCCAGGCGACGCCGCGCAGCGAACGAAGCTCCCAAGCCGCCGGCATGGCCCGCCTCAACATGTCCGCAGCCGCCTCGCGCCGCGCCGCGTCATCCAATTGCCTATACGCGATCGCCGCCGCCCAAAACGACCGCCCGAAGCAGTCGTCTGACGGCGTTTCCTCTTCTTTTGTCCGGTCAAAGAAAAAGTTGTTATGGAACGTGCCATCATCGTTTTGCGCCCAAAGCAAAAAGGCCAAATATCGGTCAAGCAGGCGATACAGCCGCTCCTTCGTTTCTTGATCGTCGAGCAACGCCAGCCACTCGAGGCACGCCCATATGGCGCGGGCGTTGTCATCGGTCGAATACCCTTCGCGCCGCCGCGGAATGCGGCCGAGGCTATGCTCAAGCAACCCGGTGTCGTCAGTCATGCGCTCGAGATGGTCGAACTTAATGACTGACGGTGCCAATGGTCTTCACCTCCCCACGTTTCGCGGCGCACATGCGCGCAAACAAGGCGACATGCTGTTCGCCGACGCGCGGCCAATGCGTGTTTGCCCCGATTTGGCGCACCTTTTCCTCCCATCGCTTCAGCGCCGCCTCGTCGGCCAACAGCTGCCCGAGCCGCTCTTCCCAGGCGGTCGTATCGCCATACGGCAACAACAGCTCTTCACAACCTTGCAACAAATCGCGCGCATGCTCATACGGCGTCGAAACGACCGGACGGCCGACGCCGACCGCATAGGCAAGCGTGCCGCTTGTAATTTGCTGCATGCCCGGGTACGGGGTGACGTACAAGTCGCATGCCGTCAAATAATCAATCAGCTCTTCCTCGCTGAAATACCGGTCCTCCATGCGAACATGGCCATCGAGCCCGAGCCGATGAATCAACGCTTTCAGCTCATCGCGATACGCCTCCCCTTCCCGCTTTTTCACTTCTGGGTGCGTCTGTCCGGCAATGACATACAGCGCTTCCGGCACCTTGCGCACGACGCCCGGCAATGCGGCCAAGACCGATTCAATCCCTTTGCCGCGGCTTAGAAGCCCGAACGTCAACATCACTTTGCGGCCGCTGAATCCGAGGCGGCGGCGAAGCGAATCGCGATTTTCGCTGCTTGGGCCTGGAGCACCGTGCGGAATGTAGACAATTTTTTCTTCCGGCAAGCCAAACGCTTTGACCAAATACGGGATCGCCTGCCGGTTCATGACGATGATGGCGTCGCTTGCCGCAGCGATTTTTTCTTGAATCGGGCGGTACGGCAGCGGCGGTTCGGCAAACACCGTATGGAACGTCGTCACGAGCGGCTTTTCGAGCGCCGCGATGAAATCGAGAATGTATTCGCCCGCCTCGCCGCCGAAAATGCCAAATTCATGCTGCAGGACGACAACATCGATGTCGCTCTCATTCACCCGTTTCGCCATTTCGGCATACGCCGTGCGGTTTTGCGCCGGGAGCGGCCAATACGCCGGGTTGTGGCGATAGGCGTCATCGCCGTCGCTTTCGTTGTACAACACGATGACGCGGTCGCCATCGGACGGTCCGCGGACGCCGTCAATACTTTGCCGCAAATGTTCCGTAAACGTCGCCAGCCCGCACCGCCGCGGCGGATACGTGCTGACGTACGCGATTCGAATCATGCTTGCACCGCCTCCTTAAACTGGTTGATGATTGAATCCTCGAACACTTCTCCCGCCGTCGTCACCGTCCGGTAGCCGAAAATGCTGTTTTGCAACCGGCTGCGGTCGCGGATGACAGAGCGGTCCCAAACGATGGTTTGCGCGCAATGGACGCGGGCGCCGATTTGGCAGTGGTCACCGATGACCGCATTCGGGCCAATGACGGCCTGCGGACCGATTTTCACATGGTCGCCGATGAGCACAGGCGGCACAAACAAGACGCCAGACCCAATCTCCACGTTTTCACCGACAAACACGCCCGGTTGAATTTCACGTCCTTTGAGCGGAATCGGAAACTCCCGACGCAACGCATCCCAATGCACCTGGCGGTATCGTGCCGGCGTCCCCATATCACGCCAATATCCGTTGCTGACGATGCCATATACACCGACATTCTTCTCGATCAGCAGCGGGAATGTTTCGCGTTCAATCGACACTTCCCGCTCAGCCGGAATATAGCGCATCACGTCCGGCTCGAAAATATACATGCCGGCGTTGATGCGGTTCGATGGCGCTTCTTCCCGGCGCGGCTTTTCGACAAAGCGCAAAATTCTCCCGCTGTCGTCTTGTTCGACCACCCCATAGGAAGAAGGATCGTCTACTTCCGTTAAAACAATGGTCGCCAAACCGCCATGTTGACGATGGAAATCAAGCAGCGGGATCAATTGCGGCAAATGCACGATGTCGGCGTTAAACACGAGAAACCGTTCATCAAGCCAGCGCTCGGCGTTTTTGATCGCCCCAGCCGTTCCGAGCGGGAACGGTTCGAGCGCGTATGTAATCTTGACGTTCCAGCGCTTCCCATCTTCGAAATAGCGACGGATCACTTCTGAACAATGATGTGCAGCGATGACAAATTCGTTGACTCCTTGGTCGCGAAGATGAATGATGAGGTGCTCAAGCCATGGCCGATTCGCAATCGGGGCCATCGGTTTGGGGATGTTTTCGGTCAATGGACGAAGACGTGTGCCTAATCCTCCTGCCAGCAACAATGCTTTCATTTCGTCATCCCTCCATACGATTTTTTTCACAAAACTAGACACGATTCTTGATGGATGAACGAGAAAATGAAAGTGATTCATAGATTGCTAGCACTCGGCTGCGATGGTTGCTAATAATAATATACATAATATTCCTTCTGTTGCGCAAGCGAAATGATTGTCGGATGGTGTCGATGAGGAATGATTGATGCTTGCAAATTTCAAAACTTTCATTTTCTCGTTCTTCTTTTTCTTTGCGGTATAATGAACATCGTTAATGCTATATATATATGTGAGGGAGGAGGAGAATACGCATGATTTCTTCATTTTTCCGTTACCGTGTCGGCATCGCCGGTGCCGGCGCATTCGCTGAATTTCTCGCCGGCGCGCTCGCCCCGCTTCCTTCCTTCCATCTCGCCGCTGTCGCCGGGCGGACGGACGAAAAACGCCAGCGCGTCATCGACGCCTATCGCCGCCGTCAGCCGCAGGCGGGCGACGTGCGCGAATACCGCGAAGCTGAACAATTGATCGTTGACCCGCACGTTGACATCGTCATTCTCACCACCCCGCCGCATTTGCACGCCCCGCTTGCCGAGCGGGCGCTTGAGGAAGGAAAACATGTGCTCCTTGAAAAGCCAGGCGGCCTCACCGCCGAGGCGCTGCGGGCGAACATCCAGCTCGCCGCCCGCCAAAACCGGGCGTTGGCGGTCAATCTCGTCTTGCGCTACCATCCGCTCACAGAAGCTGTCAAGCAACTCATCCACCGCGCGCTTCTTGGCCCAGTGGACTACGCAAGCCTTCACAACGCGGCTCACCGCGTCGCGGAAGGCCATTGGTTTTGGGACGAGCGGCGAAGCGGCGGCATCCTGATCGAGCACGGCGTCCACTTTTTTGAAGTCGGTCGCGATTGGTTTGGCGAAGCGGTTTCCGCGCACGGATTCGCGTTAAGGGAAACAGACGGCACACGGCCGCGCGTCGGCGCTACGGTGATTCATGAAGGCAACGGACGGCGCATCCCCGTCCATTATTACCACGGCTTTACGATGGACCCTGCCGCTTCGGAATCGACGCACTGGGACATTCATACGGCACGCGGGCGCATCGTGCTTGAAGGCTGGATTCCGACGCAGCTGTCCGTCTCCGGCCTCGTCACTGACGAGGAGGCAGCCTGCATTGACGCCTGGCTTGACGCCATCCCGACAAAGCCGTCGGCTGACGCTATCGAACAACTGCAGCAAGCGGCCGACCGGCTGTTGCCGCCCACGGAACCTTCAGCCGCTCCGCGCCGCCCATACGAGCGCACTGTGTGCTCTCGGACCGCCACGGGTGGTACGAAGCGATCGCTCAAACGCGCTTTCTTGATTTTTGCCGTTTGATCGAAAACCCGAGCTGGCGCGTCCTCGTCACCGCCGAAGACGCCGCCGCCGACCTCTCCTTGGCCGAAACGTGCACCGTGACGGATAAAGCAGTCGACCCACTTGACATCCGCTAACTGCTGACACCAAAAGAGCCTGGTGCGGCCACATGGCAAACGGCCGCAACCAGGCTTTCTTCACCTCAATCGTCGATAGATCTCGGTCTCATCAGAACGTCCAAAACACCCTTCTGCGCTTCCCCCTCAACCAACAACGCCTCAACAGTCGGAATGTCCGCCGGCGCCCACTCAAGCGAGCGCAATGCTTGAAGCGGCACCCACCGAAGCTCAGCATGCTCCCGCGCCCGCGGCTCCCCATCGACTAAGCGGGCTTCATACGTCCGCAAATGCACGATGGCGTGTTCATACTCATGGAACACATCAGCCAACAACTCACCGACCGAAATGGTGCAGCCAAGCTCCTCGCGAATTTCCCGAACTAAAGCGTCTTCGGGCCGCTCCCCCTCTTCCACTTTGCCGCCCGGAAACTCCCACACGTTGGGCAGCGACATGTTCGGCGCGCGCAACGCACATAACACATCCCTCTGTTCATTGAAGATGGCTGCCCCGACAACATGAATGACCCGTTTCATTCATGACCCGCCCTTCTCATCCATATACGCCATTTTAGCAAAAACCGTCTCGCTTTCCAAAACAGTGGAACCCCTTTAGTCGTTATGTTAACTTTAAAGAAGAGCAGAACCTTTTCACCAGGTGCTCCGTATTCTCAACTGAAATCGCTGACAAGGGGGAGAACGTGTTGTTCAAAAAACTGTTAAGTTCGATCGGCATCGGTGCCGCCACTGTTGATACGAAGCTCGCCAAAGCGCAATATGTCCAAGGCGAAACCGTCGAAGGGGTTGTCGACATTCGCGGCGGCAGCGTCGAACAGCACATTGATGAAATTTATTTGGCATTAGTCACAACGTACATCCGCGAAATCGATGATAAGAAATTTGAAGAAAAAGCCGTGCTGGCGCGCTACAAAGTGAGCGGCCCGCTGACGATCGCGCCGAACGAAACGAAAACGATCCCGTTTCAATTCGCCTTGCCGTACGACGTACCGGTCACGCTCGGTTCTTCGCGGGTATGGCTGCAAACCGGCCTTGACATTAAAATGGCGCTCGACCCGCAAGACCGCGACTATCTCACCATCGAGCCGCACCCGCTTGTCGCCGCGTTTCTCGAGGCGGCCCGCCAATTAGGTTTCCGCCTTCGCCATGTGCAATGCGAACAAGCGCCGCGCTATTGGCAACGGCGGCTGCCGTTTGTCCAAGAGTTTGAATTCAAGCCGGCAAGCGGACCGTTTAAAGGCCGACTTGACGAACTGGAGGCCATTTTCTTTGTCTCCGAGCATGGGGTTGAAGCCATTTTAGAGATTGACCGCAAAGCGCGCGGGTTTGCTGGATTGCTTTCCGAGGCGCTTGATATGGACGAAACGCTTGTCCGGTTCACCTATGGGCCGAGCGATGTCGCTTCATTGGCGCAACGGTTGGCGAATGCAATTAGCCGGTATAGCTGAGCTAAAAGGGGCAAAAAACGAAGGGGCCACTCGGCCCTTTTGTACTATGTGCTATACGGATGCAGTGAAAAGCTTGTCTATCTTCCCTGCAGTCGACCCAACTGTTCTGCAAAAACCACATTACTACAATTTCAAATTGCACCACACACTCCTTTTGTTTTATTTTGATTCATACGGCTAGGATTCAGTGAGCTTTTTGCTTTGCAACCGATGTCAGCCCCATCGCGGCTGGCTTCTTTTTCGACCTTGCCATAAGCGCAAAAGGCAATGCAACGTTTGGATAATTCAAACTATTCTAATATAACAATCTATTCGTTAATCACTAATATTCATGCTAAAATAGTGTTTGTTCACCACTGGAAAACACTTGTGCATGTACGGTGAATTTCATTCTTGATCATCCATGAGTGTCAGGAGGAACGTTATGAAGCAACTCATTGTAAGGTGGAATCAGCTTAGCCTTGTCAGACGTATCCTTGTCGGTATCATCATCGGGATTGTCCTCGCCATGGCCGTCCCGGAATCAACAAAATGGGTGTCCATTTTTGGTTCCTTGTTTGTCAGCGCTCTAAAGGCCGTCGCACCCGTATTGGTGTTCTTTCTCGTGGTCTCCGCCATTTCCCGCCATCAAAGCGGCCAAAAAACAAATATCCAACACATTCTTGTCCTATACGGGGCCAGCACGTTCTTAGCCGGTCTTACCGCCGTCGTGGCCAGCTTCATCTTTCCGGTTCATTTATCTTTAGCTGAAGGGATGAAAGATATCTCTCCCCCTAGCGGCATAACAGAGGTACTTCAGTCATTGTTGCTTAATATTGTTGATAACCCTATTCATGCACTGATCAATGCGAATTATATCGGTATCCTGACTTGGGCGGTGCTGCTTGGTATCGCATTAAGACCTGCGCCGGAGACGGTCAAAAACGTCATCGCCAGTTTTTCTGACGCCATTTCAAACATTGTCACATGGGTCATCAATTTGGCACCCATCGGAATCATGGGGCTTGTTTTTGACGCGATGGTCACCAACGGGCTTTCCGCTTTCATCGAATACGGAAAGTTATTGGCCGTTCTTCTTGGGACGATGTTTTTCGTGGCATTCGTCATGAATCCGCTGATTGTCTTTGTGAACATTCGCCAAAATCCGTACCCGCTCGTGTGGAGATGCATTCGGGAAAGCGGAATAACCGCCTTCTTTACGCGCAGCTCGGCCGCAAACATTCCGGTGAATATGAATTTGGCTGAAAAACTCGGATTAAACAAAGATACGTATTCGGTCTCGATCCCTCTCGGTGCAACGATTAATATGGCTGGCGCCGCCGTTACGATTTCCGTGTTGACGCTTGCTGCGGTTCACACATTGGGGATTGAAGTCGATCTAGGTACAGCGCTGATTCTTAGCATTCTTTCCACCATCGCCGCTGCAGGGGCATCCGGCGTCGCGGGCGGCTCGCTTCTCCTTATCCCGTTGGCATGCAGTTTGTTTGGCATCCCAAATGATATTGCCATGCAAGTAGTAGGGGTTGGTTTTATCATTGGCGTGTTGCAAGATTCATGTGAAACGGCCCTGAACTCCTCTTCCGATGTTCTTTTCACCGCAACAGCGGAATATGCGAAGAGACGCAAAGAAAAAACCGCCGTCATCATCGAAGCTGAATTTCATGCAAAACGAGCGGGTGGCAACTGAAACCCTTCTTGTATAAAGCCCGTTTCCCTCTCACTTGGGGGGAACGGGCTTTTCCTGATTTATGATGATTTGACAAGCAACGCACAGCACTCGACATGCGCCGTATGCGGAAACATGTCCACCGGTTGGACAGTTTTCAACACATAGCCGAACGGGGCTAGCTCCGCAATATCAGCCACAAACGTCTCCGGATTGCAGGAGACATACACCACCCGCTTTGGTTGCGCCCGGCCGATTTTGCGCATCACTTTTCCGCCTGCGCCAGAACGTGGAGGATCCAAAAGCAGCAGCTCCGGCCGCCCGAACTGCTCCAACACGTCATCAATCCCGCGCCGCGCATCCCGTGCCAAAAAGTACGTATTGTCAACGCCGTTGTCTTTCGCGTTTCGTTTCGCCGACTCGATCGACGTTTCCACAATTTCAATGCCCGCCAACGCCTTCACCCGCTTGGCGAACGGCAAGGAAAACGTGCCGACTCCGCAGAAGAGATCGATCATTTTCTCATGGGGCTTGGGCTCGCCCATCTCCAACGCCAGTTCAACCAATTTGGCCGCCTGCACCGGGTTCGTTTGGAAAAACGTATCAAACCAAAGACGGTAGCGGAACCCGCACAATTCATCGTAAATGAAATCCCGTCCGGCCAGCACGTGCGTTCGTTCCGCCTGGGTGCGGTCGGCCCACGCCCGATTCTCCAGCCAAAGCAAACTTTTCACGTCTGGGAGCGCCTTCGTGACCCGCTCCGTCAAATCAGCCGCCGCTTCTTTCAACTCCCCTTCCGGCGCCTCGGTCGCAAAGAGCGCCACCATCACCTCTCCTGTCGCAAACGACTCGCGCACCATGACGTGGCGAAGCAGCCCTTCATGGGTGTCTTTGTGATACCCAGGCAGCTGATGATCGCGCGCCCAACGCGCCACTTCCATAGCGGCTTTGACGATCTTCTCGCCGGCAATGAGACATGTCTCCAACGAAATCACTTGCCGGAAATTCCCTTGCTCGTGCAGTCCAAGCAGGCCCTCAGGAGAGAACGTAAACTCCATTTTATTGCGGTAATGCCACGGATGTTCCATCCCGATCGTCTCGCGCACAACGTCCGGATCAAATCCGTGCTGGGCAAGCAGCGCCTTCACCTGTTCGGTCTTATGCCGCAGCTGTCCCTCATAGCGCCAGTGCTGCCAGACACAGCCGCCGCAGCGGTCAAAGTGCGGACACGGCGGATCGAGCCGCTCTGGATGCCGCTCGATCACTTCTTCCACTCGGGCATGGGCCCTCCGGCGTTTCGGCCAATCGATCAAAACCCGCACCTTTTCACCAGGAAGCGTGGACGGAACAGTGAGTTTGAGCTTTTTTCTCCTCCCTTCTTCTTCCTGCCAAACGACCGCTTGTCCCGCTCCTTTTTTATCCAACTGATGAATGTCCGTAATGAACGATTGTTTTCCGCTGTCTGTCAATGTCTTTCCTCCTTCCGAGATGAACGATGTTGTCACCCTTTATGTATTGTACACGATCAGTGGACGAATCCAAAGAAACTTCGCGCAGGGGAAAAGATTGGGAATGAAAAGCATTGGAAGACGCATTGGAAGACGGAAAAACGGAATTCACGAGAACATCCGCCGGAAGCCCACTGCTTTAGCTGTGGGAGGAAGGCGGGGTTTATATTTTCAGTATATATTGAATTTTTCGTTCAATATAAGTACACTGGATTTAGAAAGGTAGGTGAATCAAGAATGCTCTGCACTCTCAAGATTAAATTAATGCCAACTCTTGAACAGTTTCATGCGCTGCTGGAAACAATGAAACGGTTTAACCAAGCATGCAACTATATTAGCGAGATTGCTTTTCGCTCCAGAACCTTTTCCAAAACGAAAATCCAGCGGCTTTGCTACTATGACGTCAGGGAAAAATTTGGCCTCTCTGCCAAATGACCGTTCGTGCCATCGGCAAAGTGTCGGAAAGCTATCGTTTGGATAAAAAAACCTTGCATAACTTTAAAGAAACCGGTGCCATCGTGTATGATGAAAGAATCCTGTCCTTTAAAGGGTTAGAGTATGCTTCCATCCTTACCTTGCAAGGAAGAATGGAAATCCCTATGGTCATTAGCCGCTACCATCAAGGTTTGCTGTGTGGCAACCGTGTTCGGGGTCAAGCCGATTTAGTCCTTCAAAACGGTATTTTTTATTTACTGCTCGTGGTGGACGTTCCCGAAGGCCAGCCCAATTCCGAAAACGGATTTATCGGTGTGGACCTTGGCATCATTAATATCGCCGTCGATAGCACCGGTGAGGTATTTTCCGGCTCGAAGGTCAACGGGCTGCGCCGCCGCCATGCGAAACTTCGCGCCAAACTCCAAAAGAAAGGCACCAAGTCAGCGAAACGCCTGCTTAAAAAGCGTTCCAAGAAGGAAAAACTATTTGCCCGTGATGTGAACCACTGCATTAGCAAGAAGATTGTTGAAAAGGCAAAGGCACTCGGATGCGGCATTGCCCTTGAAGATTTAAAGGGCATCCGCCAACGCACCGAGAAAACGGTTAAAAAGCAACAGCGTCGTCAACACTCTTCTTGGTCTTTTTATCAGTTGAGAAAGTTTATTGAGTATAAAGCGGCGATCGCTGGCGTGCCGGTGGTATTGGTTCATCCAAAAAATACTTCCCGCACCTGTCCGGTTTGCGGACATGTGGCCAAAGAAAACAGACCGTCAAGGGATCAGTTTTGTTGTCGAGCTTGTGGGTACGCTGCCCCTGCCGACAACGTGGCTGCGGAAAACATCCGCAGGGCTGCTGTCAACCAGCCGAACGCGGCAGCCAATTAGGCTAGTTGCAAGCCCACGGCTTTAGCCGTTGGGTAGTTGACACAGTCGTTCGCAAGATTATGGATGACGGGTGGGAGAACATTGTCAACCAAAAACTTCCCGCATATCTCGAAGGATAAACGAACCGTTTCCGCGCCGAAGCACGATGTGTTTCACGCCATCGCCGATCCAATCCGCCGCCAGATGTTGCAGATGCTCGCGGACAACGAATTGTCGATTGCCGCGATTGCCAAATCCTTCCCGATCAGCCGCACAGCTGTCAATAAAGCAAGGTTGGGCAGCTGTCGGAAAACGGGACGTGAAACAAGGTACAGGCTGGAGCCCGAACCTCTCGTCGAACTGAAAACGTGGCTTTCCTTCTTTGAAGGGTATTGGGATGAACGGCTTGCGGCTCTCAAGCGTGTGGTGGAAGCGGATGAGGAGCCATCATAATGGCAAAATCGCATGAATTCACAGGGGTCAAGATGGTTCGAGGATGCCCATCCTAGAGAATGTCTAACGAAAGTGTTCCTTAATCCATATAGATGATGATGAAAAAAGGGTGTCCCGCTGCATCCGGGACACCGTCGACTCCAACCAATCAACCTGTTACAATGCCTTCTCTTTCTTTTCTTCCCATCTCTTATATCCATTTTCCCAGAATTCCGCATTCTTGATTCCGTATTTCGACGCGTTGAACTCCGGATCTTTCCCTTGCTTCAGCTGTTCTTCGTAATCTTTCAAGGCCATATAGGCCGGTTTAAATAACAACAAGATCGCAATCAAGTTGAGCCACACCATGATGCCAAGCCCGATGTCGCCCATCGCCCACGCCGTCGTCGCCGTTTTGACCGTTCCATAGAACGTGGCCGCCAAAAAGATGAGCTTCAAGGCAAAGAAGGCCGTTCCCCTCTTTTCACTGCGCACCAAATAGGCGAGGTTCGTCTCGGCAATATAGTAATACGCGTACATCGTCGTAAACGCGAAGAAGAACAGAGCGATCGCAATAAAGGCCGACCCGAATCCCGGGAAGAGCGTGTCCACCGCCGCCTGCGTATACCCTGCGCCCGGTTCCACCCCTTTCAAATGCTCGACAATCGTCTCTCCCGTTTTTTCATTGATCACATTGTATTGACCTGTAAACAAAATCATCAGCGCCGTCGCCGTCACGACCAAGAACACATCCAAATAAATCGAAAACGCCTGCACAAGCCCCTGCTTGGCCGGGTGGGACACTTCCGCCGCCGCTGCCGGGTGGGCGCCCGTCCCTTGCCCCGCTTCATTCGCATAAAGGCCGCGTTTGACCCCCCACATCACCGCCGAACCAAGAATGCCGCCAAACACTTGATCAGCGCCAAACGCGCTTTTGAAAATCAAACCAAACACATCCGGGACTTTCTCAATATTGGCCGCAATAATGGCAATCGCGACCAACAAATAGCCAACTGCCATAAACGGCACGACAATTTCCGCCGTTTTCGCGATCCGCTTCACTCCGCCAAAAATCGTAAAGCCAAGAACGGCAATCACGAAAATTCCCGTCACCAATTTCGGAATGCCAAACGCATTCGAAAAGCTGTCGGCAATCGAGTTTGCTTGAATTCCCGGCATCAGCACCGCCATCGAGAGAATGATCGCCGCGGCGATCACCACCGCAAACCATTTCCAGCCAAGGCCTTTTTCAATGTAGAACGCCGGACCGCCGCGGTATTGTCCGTCTTGTTCCTCTTTATAAATTTGCGCCAGCGTCGACTCGACATACGCGGTCGCCGCTCCGATAAAGGTGATCACCCACATCCAAAAGACCGCGCCCGGCCCCCCGTACGCAATCCCCGTCGCCGTCCCGGCCACGTTCCCGACGCCGATGCGGCCGGACAACGACATCGTCAACGCCTGGAAAGAAGACACCCCGGCCTCAGAGCTTTTCCCCGTCGTCACAAGCCGGACCATCTCTTTCACATGGCGGATTTGCAGGAAACGGGTGCGAATGCTAAAATACAAACCGCAACAAACAATGAATGCAATCAAAAAAGGACTCCATAGCCACCCGTTCACCGTTTCTACAAGCTTTTCAATCAACCCAATCCCTCCTATGCCAGCTGATTATTTTTGTTGTACAACACACAACTTAAATAATATTATAAATATTACACATTTCAGCTTCAATAATTTTTTTCATATATCATTCTTTTCTGCATTTTCTTTATATTTCCTGCGCTTGTCCTCGTGTAGAAAAATGAACGACTTTCTTCGCTTTTTTAAAAATAACTTTGAAGCCCAAAAATGATAGATGAGGCAAGACAGAGAAATCCGCCTCGAACGGTCCCCTAATGCCAGTCCTTGAGGCCTTGAGCGCGAGCCCCATCTCCCCCAATGATCCCCATCTGAATCGCCGCAAACGCAAAGCCGAACACACAGAACAGCGTGTTCGGCTTTGGCTGTTGTTACATATAGCCGATGAGAAACACGACAAAACCGGCCAATCCGACCGATGCGACGAAGAGGCCAAAGGCGATCCGTTTCGCGGCTTTGCTCTTTTGGACAACACCATACACGAACAACACGATCGACATGACCAACAAAAGCAAAATGAGAGACGAAATGCTCACGTTCAGCGCTCCTTATCGTGCACTGCCCCTAGGAAAGACAGCGTTTTTCCATCCGTGCCATCATGGCCGTGATTCATCCATCCCCAATAGAACCACTTCTCGGTTGATGACATCCACCGCTCACGCCCCCGCAATTTCTTCCGAATTTCGGTTAATCTCATCGATAATGCGAATGATCCTCCGCGCGTCATCCATGTTGTCTTGAAAGAGTTCAACAATGCTGCCGACGGTTTTGAACGGTTCTTCCTGCAGCACCCGCTTGTCCATGACTCCATTTTTCACAAAGTAATCGATGATCAATTTGACAAAACGGCTTTGTTGGATGTTCAACCGTTCGCTTGATAAAAATTCGGAAAACGCTTCGTTGGCGGCCTGTGGGTCAAGGCCGACGATTTGGCGGACGAGTTTTGTAATCGGTGTGTCTCCGAATTCTCTTTTATAATCTTCCTGTGTGCCAAGCTCATTCCAAAGAATATGCTCCAACGTTTTTAAGTCTTGGACTGTTAGCTTTTTATTATTTCGCAACTTGTAAATGGTCATCTGGTCGCGGTGTTCGTGCAGATAATGTTCAACCTTTTTCCGATAATTTTTCAGATCATTGACATTAAACATCGGACCGTTTTCTTTGACCTCTAAGACTTGGTCTTTAAAGTTCGTATAGTAAATTTTTTGCGTTTCTTTTTCAAGGAATTTCACTAAATCACGCAACGCTTCGCGAACGGCTTCCAATTCGAAAATATCGGCTTCGATCCAAAACTCTTCCGTCTGCACCTTTTCGATGATATATTTTTGTTCCATCACTTGAGGAATCGAACCGAGTTTCGACAATGCCTCTGCAGTACGAATCACACTCCGAATTGGCTTCGTCGCATTTTTCGTTTGCAGTTTTGCCAACTCAATCGTGTACATGAGTAAATCAAAACGTTTCGCAAATTCATCATCATTCAACGGAACAATCAGCGGCGAAATATGTTCTTTGATTTCATTAACATCTATCGCCGTTAAGGAGTCCCATTTAGTCCGGTTTTTAAACTTGTGTACGTATTGAATATGTTGGCGTACGCGGAAGTTTTCTTCGTTTAACTTATTGATTTCCGCTAGCACCTCGTCAATCAATTCATTGCGATAGGCAATATACTCTTCTTCTTGGTATTGTAAATGCTGAAGCTCCTTAATGATATCGACTTTGGCGTTAAACAGGCGCTCGGTTAAACTTTCCACCGCTTTTCCTTCGATTCCTTTTGGATTTTCGCGGAAAAACTCAAAGTTGCCGCAATAATCAAAAATAAGGAAATGCGTTTTATCTTGCCCGACTCCGAATAAGTCTTTGCATAAACGGGTTCCGCGCCCAATCATTTGCCAAAACTTTGATTTGGAGCGCACTTTCTTGAAGAACACAAGGTTGACGACTTCCGGAATATCTACTCCCGTATCGAGCATATCGACCGATACCGCAATTTGCGGCCATTTGTTACGGTCGGAAAAATCATCGATTAAGGTTTGGTAGTAGTTCACGCTGTAATCAATGACCCGTGCAAAGCCGCCCTTGTATTCAGGGAACAATTGATCAAAGCGCTCCACAATCCGTTCCGCATGGCGATGGTTTTTCGCAAAAATAATCGTTTTGCCGAGTTTGTCTCCGCCTTCGACGCGAATTCCTTTTTCCATTAAATCTCTCAGTACCGTATCAATCGTATCATCGTTGAACAGCCATTCGTTTAACGCGGTACTGTCAATATCCTCGCCTACTTCATCATCAAACGTTTCTTCATACCGCTCTTTTTCTTCATCCGACAACTCATCGTAATGAATGCCCTCTTCCAAAAATTTAAGCTTTGTTTCAATAGTTCGGTAATCGACTAAATAGCCGTCTTGCACCGCCTGGTCCAACTCGTACGCATACGTCGGCACGCCGTTTTCCAAATCAAACACTTCATACGTATTGCGGTCAATTTCATCTTTTGGCGTGGCGGTAAGCCCAAGCAATATCGCGTCAAAATAGTCAAAAATAGCCCGATATTTCTTATAAATACTGCGGTGGGATTCATCGACGATAATTAAATCAAAATGCCCGACGGTAAAGAGGCGTTTGCCGTCTTTTCGCTTCGCTTCGTCAATCGCGTTCATCATCGTCGGGTACGTCGAAAACACCATGCGGCTTTCCTCTGGATTGTCTTTGTTATCGAGCAAATTGCAAAGCGTCAAGTTCGGCAACAAATGGCCAAAGCTATTTTTCGCTTGCGTTACCAGCGTTTTGCGGTCCGCTAAAAACAAAATATTTTTTACCCAATTATGACGGGTAAGAACATCGACAATCGAAATCGCCGTCCGGGTTTTGCCGCTCCCCGTCGCCATGACAAGCAATGCTTTGCGCCGTTTGTTCTCAAGCGCGTCACATACGGCTAAAACCGCTTCTTTTTGATAATAGCGATTCGTAATGTTGTCATTGATTTGCACATTTCGCAACGGCCGCTTCATCGTCCGTCGATCAATAAGCAAGCTTAATTCTTCCTTATTGTAAAAACCGGAAACTCTCCGCGCCGGATAGTTAAGGTCGTCCCAAATATACGTTTCAAAACCGTTTGTGTAAAAAATAATCGGACGTTGACCGTGCATTTTCTCAATGCAGTCGGCGTACAATTTCGCCTGTTGCTTTCCTTTGTTCGGGTCAGCGGTTGTCCGTTTCGCTTCGATAACCGCAAGCGGCTTCCCGTTGTCGCCAAAAAGGACGTAATCGACATAGCCGACTCCTTCTTGATTTGGCATGCCAACGACAGGGTATTCCACAATAACGTCCTTTTTAAATTCCCAACCAGCAAGCTTCAAATCTAAATCAATATATTTCTTTCTTGTTTCCCATTCGCTCAGTTCATCCACTTGGAAGTGATACTCTTTTGTATTCGCTTCCCGTTTGGCGGTAAGAAGAGCGCGGAGCTGTTCGTTTTCTTTCATCATTTCCTCAAGACGCTTGTCTTTGGAACTTAGCCGTTCGTATAAATCTTTCAATTCTTCTGGACGCTCGCGCTTTTCCTCGCCGATTGGCAGCAATGATTCGTCAAAGTCCGTAGCCGTATATTCATCGGAATAACAATAATCAATCCAAGACACAAACTGATGAAGATGATGCAGGGAAAGAATCGCTTCTTCCCTCGTAATCATCGAGTTCGTATGAACCGCGACATTTCCCAGTTTGACAATGTAACGCAACAACGGCAACAAGTCTTCATCAATAATGGACAAAAAGACGTTGTCATGAATCAAACTGGAAAGATTATCTTGATACGGAACTTTCAATGCGCTGTCAAAACTGTACACCCACTTCACCGCGAGCTCCAGCGCGCGGCGCGTCAAAATCGCGCACGTCGCCGGACTCACAACTAAACTTTTCTCCGCCTCTAAACACGCATTCGTAAAGTTCTCATAATGAGGTTTTCCTATTAAAAAATGAAAGTTGGATAACAACAAACACCCCTCCCTTGACCAGCACGAATTCCTTTTACACTTACTAATCGTTAAATAATTCTCCCTTAAACGCCCTTTGCATGAGGGAGTTGAAATTTTTTTTCTAGCTCTCTCAAGCTCTTGTGAAGAATTGACTTCTGGGAATCAATTTTTTTTACTATTTCAGAAAATTTGTCTTGCAAATCTCTTGGCGGCAACGGAATTTCCATATTTCTTATATCCGTTAAAGACAAGAACTTTTGTGTTCCTCCACGTTTATTTTTATTGAGAATATAATCAAGATAATGTGAATCCAGTAAATATTTTAGGTATATATTGACCACAAGAGGATTATTAAATTTTATTAATGCTACATTCTTTATCGCAAAATTTGGCTGTTCATCAACAATAATTGGATTTCCGATTGTACCAATCATCGGCATAATAATATCTCCCACATCAACCTTAGACCTCTTATTAATATTTATAAAGTCTTCTTCCGAGATGTAGTTTACATTACTTAAATCTATTTTCCCGTTTTTAATATTTTTAGAAGTTACTAAAGGATAACCGTTTGGAACATACTTAGGCGAATCGTGTGTTCCATCCCTTACATCTGCAATATCTTTAAGTGGTCGTCTCTCCCATGTTTTATTGGTAACAGGATCCCCAAACATCTCCAAAAACACACTTTGCGTTAATTGATCTAACGCTTCAATTTGAGCTTTTCGTTTGTCGATAAGTTCTTGGGCTTTCAACAAAACAGCACTAATCTTTTTTTGTGTCTCAAGAGAAGGCATAACAACCGGTATTTGTTTAATTTTCCCTAGACTTAAAGCCGGCTGAGCAGTCTTAGATGCATTTTTCTTCAAATAATTGACAACTGTATCAGATCTTAACCAAAAGAGTAAATAGTTTTTATCAACTTTACTATAATCAATAGAAACTTTTGCTAAGTTAGCTGGGATAATAGCAAAAGGGTACCCGTTTAAATCAGTTACTTCTGCTGAATAACCAATTGAACCTATTTTTACAAATAATATATCTCCTACTTCAACTTTACTTCTAATTAATTCCTGCGCTTTTTGAGGAGTTATATATCTTATATCTGAAAAATTAAATTGAAAGTTACTAATATTTTTCCCCTGTAAAACGGGTATCCCATCATCAACGTAATCTTTTACTTTTAATGCCGATCCGAAGGGACCATCAACAATTGCATTTTTGCTATTAACAGCAATATCTTCTAACTTTAATACTTTATATTTAGTCCTTATCATTTGATCATTCCTTCCAGCTCAACAATACCCTCTCTAATTTCTTCTTCCAGTACCTTAATTCTTTTAATTATTTCCATAGGCGCTTCATACTCCACTTCTTCATACTCAATCTCTTTATACTTGTTAATCGAAAGGTCATAGTCGTTTTCACGAATTTCTTCCACCGGAACAAAGAACGACTGCTCCGTGCGCTTCCGTTCTTTTTCCGCTTCACGGTTATGGAATCGTTCAATGATGTCCGGAATATCGTTTTCTTCAATCGGGGTGCGCTTGTCGTCCAACGAGTAGCCATCGGCTTTCATGTCGTAAAACCAGACGTGATCTGTTCCGCCGACGCCCGTTTTCGTGAAAATCATAATCGCTGTCGATACGCCCGCGTATGGTTTAAACACGCCGCTTGGCATAGAAATAATCGCTTCCAACTTATGATTTTCAACGATTTCTTTACGGATGTCTTTATGCGCTTTCGAGCTGCCGAACAATACCCCGTCCGGCACGATGCACGCGCAACGTCCGCCTGTTTTTAAAATGCGTAAGAATAATGCCAAAAATAAAAGTTCGGTTTTCTTTGTCTTTACAACTTTTAACAAATCATTTGAAACTGCATCATAATCTAATGAACCTTTAAAAGGCGGATTGGCAAGGACAAGGGTGTATTTGTCCTTATCTTTGTTTTGTTCCGATAAGGAGTCGCGATATTCGATATTCGGATTTTCAATGCCATGGAGCATCATGTTCATCGCACCGATGCGCAACATCGTGCGGTCCATATCAAAACCGTAGAACATATGGTTATTAAAATGCTCTTTTAAACTTTGCACTAAAAATAAGTCACTGCGATGTTTGCGCAAATATTCGCCCGCCGCCACCAAAAACCCCGCCGACCCCGCCGCCGGGTCGACGATGATGTCTTCCGGCGTCGGTTTCATCAGTTCGACCATCATGTGAATGATATGACGCGGGGTGCGGAATTGGCCGTTCGTGCCTGCGGTGGCGATTTTCGATAACAAATACTCGTACAAATCGCCTTTCGTATCGCGGTCTTTCATCGGAATGCGGTCAATGCCGTCGACGATTTTGACGAGCATTTGCGGCGTCGGGATCATGAAAATGGCGTCGCCCATATATTTTGCATAGGCCGATTCCCGATTGCCGTGCAAGTTTTTGATGAACGGAAACACTTCATTGGACACGACATCGTACATATGGGCGGCTTCAAAATGTTTGAATTTGCTCCAGCGCAAGTGTTGCTTATCGGGAGGAAAGATGCGTTCCGATTCAATGCCGAGCAGCGCATCCTCCTGCTCGCGCTGTGTTTCGACTTCATCCAAGCCTTTGATGAACAATAAGTAGGTAAACTGTTCAATGACCGTCAGCGGGTTCGTAATGCCGCCTGTCCAAAACGTTTCCCATATTTTATCGACTTTATGGCGCAATTCGCCTGTGAGCATGTATCTATGTACCTCCTTGTGATTTCCAATCTCCATTATATACGGTTTTCGGTACAAAAGGGGAAGAAAAATACGTTTTATACCGGTTGACGCTCAGAAAGACGGAGAATGGCTTTCTTTGTGGAACAAAGAAACTCCCACTGTGCTTTGTTATGAAGCGGGAGTCGTTCACCATAACCGTTCGAGGAACACTTGCAAGTGTTGTGGATTCTCAATAGGATGGATCTCATCCAGCCCCCAGTTTTGCAGGCGGATGAAATCTTTATCATGTCATTCGTGTCGTCATGGCCGTTTGCCCAATTCGACTGCAAACAACAAGGCCGGATCCACCGGCCCGTTGTCTTATCTCAACCGAATTTTCGCCACACACTCCACATGCGCCGTGTGCGGAAACATGTCCACTGGCTGGACTTCGATCGTTTCGTAGCCGCCGTCTTCTAAGATGCGCAAGTCGCGGGCGAGTGTCGCCGGATTGCACGAGACGTAGACGACGCGGGGCGGCTTCATGGCGATGATCGTCTCAAGCAGCGAGGCGTCACAGCCTTTGCGCGGCGGGTCAACGACCAAGCAGTCAGCGCGGATGCCTTCTTGATACCAACGCGGGATGACGTCTTCGGCGGCGCCGACTTCGAAGGTGACGTTTCTGATACCATTCAGCTCGGCGTTGCGCTTGGCGTCTTCGATCGCTTCGGGGACGATTTCGACGCCGTAGACATGCTTCGCTTTTCTCGCTAAAAAGAGCGAGATCGTGCCGATGCCGCAGTAGGCGTCCATGACCGTCTCCGATCCAGTCAACTCAGCGTACTCGAGCGCTTTGTCGTACAGCACTTTCGTCTGTTCCGGATTGACTTGGTAAAACGAGCGGGCCGAGATGGCGAATTGGATGTCGCCGATGCGGTCGGTGATGAACTCGCTTCCCCATAACACCCGCGTTTTGGCGCCGAAAATGACGTTCGTCCGCTCGGGGTTGACGTTTTGCACGATCGATTTGACGTTCGGGATGTCGCGGACGATGGCGCGGACGATTTCTTGTTCATGCGGCAAACGTTCGGTGCGGGTGACGAGCACGACCATCACCTCGCCTGTCGCCGTGCCGTAGCGGGCGACAATATGGCGAAGAACGCCCTTGTGCGTAGCTTCGTCGTATGGGGGAATACCATAGCGCTCGGCGATGCGCTTCACCGTCTGGACGACGACATCGTTCGCCTCTTGTTGGATGAGGCAGGCGTCCATATCGATGATTTCATGGCTCCGCTCTTTGTAAAAGCCCGCGACCAAGCCCCCTTCGCGCTCGCCGACCGGCACTTGCGCCTTGTTTCGATACCGCCATGGGTTCTTCATCCCGATGACGGGATGGACGGTGACGCCTTCTAGCTTGCCGATGCGGGCGAGCACTTCTTTTACCTGCTTTTCCTTCGCCTTCAGCTGACCTTCATAGCTGAGGTGCTGCAGCTGGCAGCCGCCGCATTGGCGATAGACGGGGCACGGCGGCTCGACGCGGTCGGGGCTCGGTTCGTACAGCTCCATGAGACGGCCGTACCCGTACCCTTTTTTCACTTTGATCACTTTCACCTTCGCCCGCTCCCCGGGAAGCGCGTGTTTCACGAACAAGGGAAAGCCGTCGACTTTCGCCACGCCGAGGCCGTCGTGGGTCAAATCGGTGAATGTGACGTCATAATACTCGTTTTTGGCGACAGGTGCTTGTTGCTTCGTCATATCGTTCTCCTTTCTGCCGTTCCTCTGTATATGTAGCGTGCCCTTTATAGGGGAAAGGCATAAGAAAAGAACAGGCTTATCTTCCTGTTCTCACTTGTTCTGCCTTTTCTTTTGGCATCAATACGTCAATATGGCGGCGCAAATTGACGAACTCCCCTGGAAGCATGCCGCCGAATTCGCCGTCTAAGTTCAGCTGCATCGGCGAGTGCACTTTTACCCGGTTCGCTTTCGTGTAAATGACGTGCGGGTCGTTGATGTGCTCGCCGCGCGCCGCGAGGGTGACAAGGCGGATGAATTCGGCCAAGTTCGTTTTCTTGACGATGATAAAATCGAACAGGCCGTCATTCAATGATGAATCGGGTGCCAGTTTTTCAAACCCGCCGACCGAGTTCGTGAGCGAAACCAAAAACATCATAATCTCGCCTTCGAACAGTTTGCCGTCATACTCGATTTGCGCTTCGGTCGCCTTGATGGACGGCAACATCTCGATCCCTTTCAAGTAATAGGCGAGCTGGCCAAGCATCGTTTTCAGCTTGCTCGGCACTTCGTAGGTGAGCTCGGTCAGGCGCCCGCCGCCCGCGATGTTGATGAAATAGCGCGTTTTGTCTTCGTTCGTCACACAGCCGATGTCAATCGGGACGGGCTCGCCCGTGGCGATCACGTCGCACGCCCCTTCAATCGAACGGGGCACGCCGATGGCGCGGGCGAAATCGTTCGTCGTCCCAACGGGAATGACGCCCAGTGTCGGCCGATGCGGCTGATCGGCGATGCCGTTGACGACTTCATTGATCGTTCCGTCGCCCCCTGCGGCGACAACGAGATCAAATTCCCGCAGGACGGCCTGGCGCGCTGCTTCCGTCGCATCCCCCGGCCCTTCGGTGGCGTGGCACGACGTTTCATAGCCCGCCTTTTCCAACCGCACGAGCACATCAGGCAAATGGCGCTTAAACAGCTCCCGCCCTGATGTCGGGTTATAAATGATTCGAGCTCGTTTCATTATTCTCAACCTACTTCCTTTTTTCCATTCCACCCGTTCCCATCATAACGAAACAACGCTTGATGCGCAACTCCGACGAATGTCGTGAACAAGGCGGCGAGAAACAGCGCCCTCGGGTTCAAGCGAAGGGCGCTGTGGGAGGATAGGCATCATTCTGTTGTCTTCGCCTCTTGGGACGATGCTGGCGCACCGAGCGGCTGGACATGGGCCGCTCCACCCTGGGCGACGCTCTCGAGCAGCTGCTTCACATCGATGCCGGTCGACGCTTTCAACGTCTCCTGCAAGCTCGCCATTAAGTTCGTCGCATAGCCCGTGACGCGGTTGGCGCCGCCTCCCGCTCCTGAGCCGGTGTCGACGATCGTCAGCTTCTCGATGTTCGCAAGCGGGCTCGCCACTTGTTTCGCATACTCCGGAAGCATCTTGATGATCATGTCGAGCACCGCAGCCTGGCCATAGCGCTCGAACGCTTCGGCGATCTTTTGTTTCGCTTCCGCTTCGGCGAGGCCTTTCAGTCGGATGATTTCCGCTTCCGCTTCCCCTTTCGCTTTCTCCGCCTCGGCTTTTGCCAACCCGTCGAGTCGGACGCGCTCCGCTTCCGCTTTCGCCAGCGTTTCGACGCGGTACTTTTGCGCATCGGCTTCGGCGATTTGTTTCGCCTTTTCCGCCGCCGCTTTTTGTTCGATCGCATAGCGCTCGGCATCGGCTTTTTTCTTCACTTCCGAGTCGTATTGGCGCTCGCGGCGCAAAATTTCTTTTTCTTCGAGCTCGATTTGTTTTTGCCGCTCGATGATTTTGATTTGCATTTGTTGGGCCATCACTTCTTGTTTCGCCTTCGCTTCCTCCAAATGATACGCCTGGTCGGCGCGCGCTTTGGCGATGTCTTGTTCGCGGCGGAACTCGGCGAGCTTCAGTTGGTTGATTTTCTCCGCTTCGGCGATTTCCGTCAGCCGCTCGAGCTCGGCTTTGCGCGCTTCCTTGTCCGCTTCGGCGCGCTTGATGCGCGTCTCTTTTTCCGCCTCGGCTGTTGCGATGTCGGCGTCGCGCTTCACTTGGGCGATGCGCGGCTTCCCGAGCGCATCGAGGTAGCCGTTTTTGTCACGCACGTCTTTGATCGTAAACGAGACGATGACCAACCCCATTTTCGCCAAATCTTGCGACGCAACGCGCTGCACTTCTTGCGAAAACTTGTCGCGGTTTTTGTAAATTTCTTCAACAGTCATTGACCCGAGAATGGAACGGAGATGGCCTTCGAGCACTTCTTTCGCTTCGTTTTCCATATCTTGACGTGTTTTCCCTAAAAACTGCTCGGCCGCGGTCGCGATTTCGCCGATTGAGCTGCCGACTTTAATGATCGCCACCCCGTCCGCCATCACGGGCACGCCTTGTTCGGTGTACACCTCGGGCGTTTGCACGTCAAGCTTGATCGACAATAGGCTCAGCGGCTCGGCCTGTTGGAAAATCGGCACAACAAACGTGCCACCGCCGCGGACGATTTTGATTTTGTTTCCCGACTCATCGACATGAACGTTTTTGCTTCCTAAGTAGCTGCCCGTCACAATGAGCGCCTCGTCCGGCCCGACGGTGCGGTAGCGGGCGATAAAAATGGCAATAAGTCCGACAAGAAGCAAGACGACGACGCCAATGACAATCAACCATGGTGCAACAGTCATGACATTTCCCCTTTCGTTATGTTAGATAGAAAGCTGATACGGATCGTGCCTCGCCACCACGCGATGCCGTTTTCCATTTGCACGATGACGACTTCTTCCCCCGCAGCGATTTCCTCGCGATGGAGGCTTTTCGCTGGTTTGGCCACCGCCCCGCTTTTGCGGGAGATGAGAATTTCACCAAATCCGTCAGGCGGCACCGAGACGATCACTTTGGCAAGCGCCCCCTCCAAATCGGCGTCCGTATACCCAAGCGACGCTTCCGCCGACCGAAGCGGCAAAAAAACGAAAAAGTGCAACAGCAACACGACAACGAGCGCCGCGCCGATGGCAAGCCATAGAACCAAGCTCGATGCCCAGTCTGTGTACCATTCCGCCAGCAATCCGACCGCGCTGCCAACAATGAAAAACGATAAAACTAGCTGCGGACTGAACAGCGGATGATCAGCCACATCGAACAAACCGTCAAGCACATCGCTGAAGAAAAAATACAAAACCGTCAACAACGCACTGACGACAAGCACCCATCCGTACACAACTTCAGGCGAATGGCTGAACAACTCCCCTCCCTCCTTTCCCCTTCGCTTATACATACGGCGAGGGCAGCCGTTGGTTTCATCATTTTTCCAATGTCATCAAAATTCGACAATCCTCCCTGATTTCCTTCTTCTAACAGCAGAAAAAATGCAGGGAGACCGGCAGGATTTTGCATAGTGCAAGGCGAATCAAGCTATGCGAATCTAAAAACATATCGGGAGGGAGACCATGTCAGAAACGCGCATTGACCACGATCGGCTGTTTAAAGAGTTGTTGAGCACCTTTTTTGAAGAATTTGTTCTCCTCTTCTTTCCTCACGTACACGAACAGATTGACTTTCACTACCTTTCCTTTTTATCAGAAGAAGTGCTGACCGATGTCACCGCGGGTGAAAAACATCGAGTCGATTTATTGGTCGAGACGAAGCTGAGAGGAGAAGATGGACTGATCGTCGTCCACATCGAACATCAAAGCTACATCCAATCCTCGTTTTCAGAGCGAATGTTCATTTATTTCAGCCGCTTGTTTCAAAAACACCGCCGCCGCATTCTTCCGATCGCCATCTTCAGCTATGATGCCATCCGCGATGAACCATCTTCATTCACCGTTTCGTTTCCGTTTTTGACCGTTCTCGATTTCCGTTTTTTGACGGTGGAATTGTCCAAACTCCCATGGCGCACATACATCCGCCATGACAACCCGGTCGCTGCCGCCCTGTTAAGCAAAATGGGGTATAATGAAGAGGAGAAGGTGGAAGTGAAAAAGGAATTTTTGCGCATGCTCGCCCGCCTCGAGCTCGATGAGGCGAGACAGCGTCTGTTGTTCGGCTTTTTCGAAACGTATTTGCGGTTATCGGAGGAAGAAGAAGTCCGACTGCGAAATGAGGTGAAGACCATGGAGGAGAAGGAGGCTGCCAAAGTCATGGAACTCATCGTGTCATACGAACAGAAAGGCATGGAAAAAGGAATGGAAAAAGGAATAGAGAAAGGAATGGAGAAAGCAAAGCTAGATGTTGCGAAACGAATGTTGGCAAAAGGATTTGATGCTGACACGATCCATGAACTGACCGGACTGCCGCTGGAAACGATTGAACAATTGAAGCCATGAGAAGGCAAACCCCTTCTCCCTGAATCATTCGGGTTGCCGCCCCCCATTTCTCCAAACTTTGGAACATCTTCAGGGAGAAGGTCTTTTCATCGTTCTTCGCTTTATTCCTCTGAAATCCCCAGCCGCTCCAACTCCCGCCCAAGCTGCCCCGTAAGCATGAGCCCGTACATGCGAAAATCGGCCCGAAGCGACCAAAACGGATGGCCGAAGGTGGCGGGCTTGTTTCCTTCAATGAAAAAGTGGCTGAACCAGGCGAGCGCATAGGCGGCGATTGGCGCGCCGAGCAGCCACCACGCATTCCTCGTCACGATCGCGATGATCACGAACAAAAAGACAAAACTCGTCCCGGCAAAATGCCATCTCCGCGTCGCCGGTTTGCGGTGCTGGGTCAAATAAAATGGCCAAAACTCTTCATAATCGCGGAATCCCATCTCCCTTTCCCCCTTCGACGGATGCGGCGCGCCGCCCACGAATGCCGCGAACGAGCAGCACCCAGTACCCGATCATGTACAGAAACAGCACAAGCGACAGCCACGCCCACCATTGCCCTTCGATGAGGGATTGCTGCCAGTAGGCGAACGGATCGACGCCGACCCTGGCGATCGTGTGAAAATTGTTCAGAAAAAAGAGCGGCACTGCGATCACCGCAACGAGCGAATACAAGCGGCGAACCGTTCCTTTCACTAGCATCGCCACACCGACAATCAAGGTGGCCATGCACATAATGTAGTACAACACGGACATCCATAGCGGCGCACTCGGGCCCATTTCAAATCCCTTTTCATCCGTCATAATGGCCATATTCGATGAGAACCAAAAGAGTTCCTTCCTGTTAGAACGATGTTCCCTTCCTCTGTGAGGGAGCGGCTGCTCAAGTTCAACACACATTTGGCCTGCACCCACAAAGCTCCCCTTCATAATGAATTGTGTTTTCAAGTTGCGGGAAAGAGTGTGGGAACACAGAAGGACGTAACTCTTAGAACGGGATCTCCTCCATTTTTGGGATCATGCCCGCTCAGCTGCAGTCAGTTCGCTTTTGTTATGTTTAGCACTTGAGAATCAATACCTAATTCTATATACATGCAACATGAAGAGTTAACTTCTCAGTCATCCTGCACACCCTAAGCGTTGCAGCACTTCCTGCGGACGTTCGTGGATGTCGTCCGCAAACCGAGCAATGGCCTGGACGATATCGTTTCGATGTTTGTGAAACACATTGGCGATCACGGTGTCTTTCAGCCATTTCCACAAGCTGAATGCGGGCGTTATCCAACACCAAGACGATGAGACGGTCTGGATAGCGCTCTTTGAGCATTCTCAAGAAATTCAAGAACGTCGCGGCATTGGCACGGCAGTCGTTTGATGAAGCACCGTTTCGCCATCGTGGATGTTGACCGCGCCAAACCGCGATACGTGGGCATGATGGCCGAACGTCGGCACTTGTTTTTGGCGGCCGACTTCTGACCATGTGGACCGCAAGACATGGTAAGAGCGGATATGGGTTTCATCGATGTACAGAAGAACGGCATCTTCTGTGTCCTTGGTGATCAAGTTTTTTGATCAGATCCATTTGCTTTTCCAATTGCTTTTGCTCATCCGGGTTCCCTTTCGCCAGTGTGTACGTCGGTCGTGTCCACGACAGCCCTTTGCGGTGCAGGAGTTTTCGCAGCGCTTCGCGGGAAATGGAAACACCGAATTGCTTTGCGACATAGGATTGCAGGAGTTTGGTGTTCCACGCCGAGGCGACGTCCCAGCCCAGTTCGGCGGGAGTGGTGGTCAATACAAGCTGTTTGATCTTTTCCTGCTGTTCTTCGGTGAGAAACGGCTCCCGCCCGGGGGCGAAATCCCGATGAAGCAGGAGTTCAAGGCCGCCTTCGTTGAACAGCGACACATAATGGGAAACGGTTTGTCGGCACACGTTGACCATGGA
>NZ_ATCO01000075.1:0-821 GCF_000422025.1 Geobacillus sp. WSUCF1
TTAACTTGATGGGTATGGTTCCAGGCCCCCTTCGTTAAACAGCGACACATAATGGGAAACGGTTTGGCGGCACACGTTGACCATGGAGCCACGTCTTTGCCCAAATAGCCTTCCATGACCAGGCGGACGGCCATCACACGTTGGCGGAGATGAGCGTTTTTGATCTTCCGTTCCTGCTTGCGGAGTTTCCGGGGCGTCCATCCATGGTTGTCGGTGATGTTGAGACGTTTCATGCAGAATTCCGCTCCTTTCCCATGCTTTTCCTTAGGAGCAGTATAACCAGAGTGGGCACCGCTTATGCGAAGGTTAACTTTTCAATGAGCATGTATATAGGAGCGAGGATGAATGTCTAGGATCTTCGGGGGAGGCTCTAGTCCTAGAGTCGCAAAGGTTTGCCCTTATTTGGCGGTCAGTTCTGTCCGCTGATAAAGGTCCCCGTATTTCGAAGAAAAATGTCCGAGTGTGAGACGCTAGCATTCCTCTCTTACTTTCGGCCACGATTCGTTGGTCCGAATCTTTACGATGCGAACCAGCAAGAGAACCAGCTAACTGAGCAGCACATGCACACGAATGCGGTCTTCCAAGCGATGATACATGGGTCGCAATTCCAATGTCGATTTCAGTGTACGAAAAGCCAGCTCGATATCCACCAGCTGCTTATATCCCAGCGCGACATCCTCGGCAGACAGTGTGTCATCGGACGTGCGGATAAGATATTTGCCATCATACTTTTCGGCTAAACGTGTGCCTATGGAATTCAGGGTTTTTTCCTAGGTTGACAACCCCAAAGTCCTTGATATAACGGGATTTCTGGACTTTTT
>NZ_ATCO01000076.1:0-50399 GCF_000422025.1 Geobacillus sp. WSUCF1
AATAAAGATTTTCCGATTGTTCGATTCTGTTTTCCTTCATAACAAGTCATTTTGATAGAATGCAGCGGGCGCTCTACTGGATGTAAAACAAAGTTTCAACTTATATAGTCAAATGGGGGGATGAATGAATGGAAACGACATGGGCAGCCGGCAAGATGGCGCCGTTTCGCCAAGGGGTGCAAGCAGGAGCAGCGATTGCCATCGGCTACATGCCGATCGCGCTGGCGTTTGGGCTGCTCGCCAAGACAACCGGACTGACGTTCGCCGAGACCGTGCTCATGAGCATCGTCGTCTTCGCCGGCGCCTCGCAATATATCTCATTAAGTCTGCTTGCCGCTGGCACCGGGGTGTTTGAAATCGTGTTGACGACATTCGTATTGAACATTCGCCATTTTTTAATGTCGGCGTCCCTTAATGAAAAGGCTGAGCCGGACGCACTTTGGAAAAAAGCGCTGTACGCCTTTGGCATTACCGATGAGACGTTTTCGGTGGCGGCGATGAAAGAAGGAACGATCAACGCCTCGTATATGTTTGGGCTCATTGCCATGGCGTATGGCAGCTGGGTCGTCAACTCGGGCATTGGTTATGCCGCTGGGTCCGGTTTGCCGGAAAGTTTGCAAGAAAGTATGTCCATTGCCTTGTATGCCATGTTTATCGGCTTGCTCGTTCCAGCGTTGAAAAAGCAGCGGAAAATCGTCTGGCTGGCGGGGCTGTCGGCTTTATTCAACTCGATCGGCACGTTTGCCCTTCACTTGTCGAAAGGCTGGTCGATCGTGTTGGCTACATTGTTGTCGGCCATCATCGTTCAATGGCTGACGAAGGAAGGGGGAAACGGCGGTGAATAGCGCGATCGTATGGATGATCATCGGCATGGGGATCGTGACGTATTTGCCGCGCCTGTTGCCGTTTGTGTTGCTCGGCGGCGTCGAGCTGCCGTCGTTTTGGCAAGGAGTGCTGAAAAATGTGCCGTATGCGGTGCTTGGGGCGCTCATTATTCCGGACGTTTTTTTCATCCAAGATGATCTTTCGTTCGGTGTCATCGGTTTTGTAGCGGCCGTCATCACAGCCTGGCTTGGGGCCAATGTCATGATCGTCGTGCTTGCGGCGGTTGCGGCGCTCAGCTGTATTCGTTATTTGTTTAAAAAGGGAAGCGGACATCGCTTCCTCTTTTCCTTTTGCGACAGGTATGCAAACTTACTGCATGGTTATGACAATTCCTCCATAATCGCCTCGTATACCTCATCGACATGAAATCGAGATGTCCCCATGCCGATTTGTTTGACGACACGCCCGTTGCGGCCAAGCAAGTAGGCGAGCGTCGTGTGTACGATCATGCCGTTGCCCGGGTCGCGGTATTGAAAGTGGAAGGCGTCCGCTACTTTTTTCGTGTCTGCTTCGCTGCCGCGCAAAAACTCCCAACCTTGTCCGTCGCTCATGACTCCAAACGCATTGGCATATGTCTGCAGCTTTTCATTCGTATCGCGCGCCGGGTCGATCGTGATCGTGATGAATTCCACCTTGCTCCCAAATACCCCGGCTTTTTTTTAGGCGATCGCGCAGTTTTGCCATTTGTGCTGTCGTATTCGGACAAAGATCCGGACAGTTTGTATAAATAAACTCGACAAGCCGCACTTTCGGCGGAAGGTCGCCAAACTCGTATGATTTTCCCCATGCTGTTTCCATCGTCACGTCATTTGGAAGCCGCATCGTCGATGGCTGGTAGACAGCAAAGTACAGGATGCCGACGCTGATGCCGATGATGACAAGAGAGGCAGCTAACGTATACCATTTTTTCACTATTCATCACTCCTCAATATGATCATATCAAAAAGATTAGCGAAAAAATCGCGATGTTTATGAACAATATGCGACTATTTTCCCAATTAAAAAAAGTTTCAAAAAAAGGCTTGCACTTTTGTTTTTCTGTTATATAATAAAATCGTAAATATAAACAATGTAATATAACAATAGAGAGATGGGGGAAGGAAAAATGGCGTCATTTGCTGAACGTGTCCGGCAATTAGAAGAAAGTTGGAAAAATGAGGAGCGCTGGAAAGGGATCGTCCGTCCGTACAGCGCGGAGGATGTCATTAAACTGCGCGGCTCGCTTGACATCGAGTATACGCTCGCTCGACGCGGGGCGGAAAAATTATGGAAGCTGCTTCATACAGAGGATTACGTCGCGGCCCTTGGCGCGCTGACCGGAAATCAGGCGGTGCAGCAAGTGAAAGCAGGCTTGAAGGCGATTTATTTAAGCGGCTGGCAAGTGGCGGCCGACGCCAACCTCGCTGGACAGATGTATCCGGACCAAAGCCTGTATCCGTCCAACAGCGTTCCGCATGTCGTCAAGCGAATCAATCAAGCGTTGCAGCGCGCGGATCAAATTCAATACTTAGAAGGCAGCGGGGACGTGGACTACTTTGTGCCGATCGTCGCTGACGCTGAGGCGGGGTTCGGCGGCCAACTGAACGTCTTTGAGCTCATGAAGGCAATGATTGAAGCCGGAGCGGCTGGCGTCCATTTTGAAGACCAGCTGTCATCGGAGAAAAAATGCGGCCATTTAGGCGGCAAAGTGCTTTTGCCGACGCAAACGGCGATTCGCAACTTGATTGCGGCGCGGTTGGCCGCCGATGTCATGGGGGTTCCGACGGTGCTCATCGCACGCACCGACGCGAACGCTGCTGACTTGATCACAAGCGACATCGACCCGCGCGATCAAGCGTTTATCACTGGAGAACGGACACCGGAAGGATTCTATCGCACAAGAGCCGGTTTGGATCAAGCGATCGCCCGCGGGCTTGCCTATGCGCCGTATGCCGACCTCATTTGGTGTGAGACGAGCGAGCCGAATTTGGATGAGGCGCGCCGGTTTGCCGAAGCGATTCATGAAAAATTCCCAGGCAAGCTGCTGGCGTACAACTGCTCGCCGTCGTTCAACTGGAAGAAAAAATTGGACGACGAAACGATCGCCAAATTCCAGCAAGAGCTCGGCAAAATGGGATACAAGTTCCAATTTGTCACTTTGGCTGGCTTCCATGCGCTCAACTACAGCATGTTCGAACTGGCGCGCGGCTACAAAGAGCGAGGCATGGCGGCGTATGCCGAGCTGCAGCAAGCGGAATTTGCCGCCGAGAAGTACGGCTACACGGCGACGCGCCATCAGCGCGAAGTCGGCACGGGCTATTTCGACGAAGTCGCCCAAGTGATCTCTGGCGGCCAATCGTCAACAGTCGCTTTGAAAGGATCGACCGAAGAAGAACAGTTTACGACAGCTTAATGCAAACCGATCACAAACGAAGACGAAAGCCCGGCGTGGCCGGGCTTTTTTCGTGTATAAAAAGGAAAAAGATGGAGCATCCTATAAGACATAGGGAGGCGATGTGATGGAAAAGAATCAAGGCGACCTGCCGGAGCTGATGCCCGCTGAGTTTCGCGTCAGCACGGATCTTCATGTTGAGCAATGGTTGATGGATGAAGAGACGTATGCTGGCGACTCGGTCGGCGAGCATACCGCGTTGGAACAGGCGAATGAATATTTAGCGTCCAAAGAAATCGGTCAAACGTTTGAAAACTCTTAGAACACCCATGACGATTGTCATGGGTTTTTTTAATAGATTTTTTGCAAAATATAGAAAAATATAACTTCTGATGGTATGATAGGAGTAGTGGGTGAGTTGATTAAGAGAGGAGACGAACGGATGAAAGTCAATGAATTCATTGTCTTGGAGCAATTCATCGTAAGCCGTTATACGATGGCGATTCTCCCATACTTTTTAAACAGCGATGTGTATGCGAAAGTCATTGAGGAGGACGGCGAATATATCATCAAACAAACGCCGATGGACATTATTAAACATAGTTGCGATTACTATGGAAGCAGCTTTCAAGGGAGAAAAGAAGGAACAAAAGCCGTCATTGGCATCACCCATAAAGCGCCGATCGCCATTGAACCAGCCAATGAAATTTACGTATTTCCAACCGCCTCTCCGCGTGACTCCCGCTGCGTTTGGCTCTCGCACATGCACGTTTATCGGTATGAGCCTGCCAAATATGAGCGGACCATCGTTTATTTCCGCAACGGAAAAAGCATATCCCTCGATGTTTCCTGCAAATCGTTCATCAACCAGTTATACCGAACGGCTCAACTGCGGACAAAATTATCCGAGCGGATGGAAGCGAGGGAGCGCAAACTCCAATACATATTTCGCATGCAGCAAGAAAAACAGAGTTAGCTGAATAAATTGATAAAAATGGTTTTTCCTAAAGATGAGTTCAAATTAGGCGCCTGGACGTGTAAAATAAAGATATAAACGGCATTTGAATGGGGAATAGACATGGATATGGAAACAATCAAACAATGGTTCACGCTCGACAGCATCCTTTCCCTGCTCGAACAATACCGCTCTTTCGGCGTGCTTCCCGGCATCGCAGCGACGTTGCTTGAGTCGTTTTTTCCCATTTTGCCCATGTTCGTCTTCGTGATGGCGAACGCAGCGGCGTTTGGACTATGGAAAGGGTTTCTGATCTCTTGGCTAGGCGCTTCACTTGGCTCGCTCATCGTGTTTTGGCTGACGCGGAAAGTGGGCAGAAGCGTTTTTTTCACTTTGTCCGCCGCCACCCGAAAGTGCGGCAGTTTATGCATTGGATTGAGCGACACGGATTTGGTCCGCTGTTTTTGTTGTATTGCTTTCCGTTCACCCCATCGGCGCTTGTCAATATTGTTGCCGGACTGTCGCGCATCAGCCGCCAGCAGTTTGTATTGGCGGTGCTGCTAGGAAAGATGATCATGGTGTTTACCATCAGTTTTATCGGCTATGACTTGAAGGCGCTCATCCGTCAGCCGCTGCGCACGGCGATGATCGCCGCAGTCGTTCTGTTGCTTTGGTACGCCGGAAAACGGGTGGAAGCGCGATTTTCGTTGACGGAAGAACAAGGCGGCGAGGAGGGCGGGGAGTGACCAAGCAAAAAGAAAAACGAGGCCGCCGATGGCCATGGTTTGTTGCCGTTTGTGTTGTCGCCACGCTTCGGTTGTTCGTGTTCAGCAATTACGTGGTGGAAGGAAAATCGATGATGCCGACGCTAGAGAGCGGCAATTTGCTGATCGTCAATAAGCTTTCCTACGACATCGGGCCTATTCGCCGGTTCGACATTATCGTTTTTCACGCCAACAAAAAGGAAGATTACGTCAAGCGGGTTATCGGCCTGCCTGGCGATCGGATCGCGTACAAAAATGACATCTTGTATGTCAACGGAAAAAAAGTTGACGAACCGTATTTGCGCCCGTATAAGCAAAAGCTGCTTGACGGCAGGCTGACCGGGGATTTTACGCTTGAGGAGGTGACCGGGAAAACACGGGTGCCTCCCGGCTGCATTTTCGTTCTTGGCGACAACCGGCTTAGCAGCTGGGACAGCCGCCATTTTGGGTTTGTCAAAATCAACCAAATTGTCGGCAAGGTGGACTTTCGCTACTGGCCGTTTAAACAGTTCGCCTTTCAATTTTAACCTTAATCTCGAAAGAAGTCTTCCGCTTCTATAACGAAGTGAAGCTTCAGAGACCAATAAATGGATCCTTCGAAGCGAGGTTGTTCAGTCGTCCGACAGTCGCTGACATGTCGGCTGGATCCACAAAAAGAAACAAACGTTAACGTTTCAGATTGCCTCTATATAACCCGCGGCCGGAAGGGCGTTTTTTTCTTCCCAAAAGCGAACATACGTGCTAAAATAAAACAAATAAAGGAAACGAATGGTGGTGGATACAATGTCGCTGCGGTTTTTGCTCGGACGGTCAGGAAGTGGGAAAACGGCTGTCTGCCTCGAAGAAATTCGCCGCCAGTTGCAAGAGGATCCAAAAGGAAGGGCGATCGTCTATCTCGTTCCGGAGCAAATGACATTTCAATGCGAATACGCGTTGATACATACCGAGGGAGTGGACGGGATGATTCGCGCCCAAGTGTTCAGCTTCACCCGTCTCGCTTGGCGCGTGCTGCAGGAAACAGGCGGCATGACCCGGTACCACATTCATGATGTTGGCGTGCAGATGATGATCCGCAAAATTATTGAGCAACGCAAACAAGAGCTGAAACTGTTTGGCCGCGCGGCGGACAAACATGGGTTTATCGAGCAGCTGAACGAAATGATCACCGAATGCAAACGGTATTGCCTGACGCCGGGCGAACTCCGCCGACATGCTGAGGCGTTCGAGGATGGGCCTGATCAACCGGGCCGCCGCTTGCTCGCTGACAAGTTGAGCGATGTCGCGCTTGTGTATGAGGAACTTGAGAAAAGTCTTTCCGGCCACTATCTTGATTCGGAAGATTATTTGCGCTTGCTCGCTGAGCATATTCCGCGCTCAAGTTATTTGCGGGATGCCGATATTTACATCGACGGCTTTCATCATTTCGCGCCGCAAGAATATATGATCATCGAACAGCTTCTTCGCCATTGCCGGCGCGTCACCGTTTGTTTGACGATCGACCGCCCGTATGACGACGGAATGCCGGACGAACTTCATCTCTTTTATTTGCCGGCGCAAACGTACCGCCAGCTGAGGGAGTTGGCGCTAAGCAATGACATTGCGATCGAAGAGCCGATCGTGCTTTCGGCCAACCGACGCATGAAGACAGGGCGCTCGTTCATCTTGAGGCGCAATTTCACCGACGCCCGTTGCTTCCATATGGTGCAAAGACCGATGCCGTCCATCTTTATGAGGCGTCCAATCGCCGAGCGGAAATCGAAGCGGTCGCACGCGAAATCATCCGCCTTGTCCGCGATGAAGGGGCGCGCTATCGCGACATTGCGCTGATCATCCGCCAGACGGAGGCGTACCGCGATCTGGTAAAAACGGTGTTTTTTGATTTTGGGATCCCGTATTTTATGGATGAAAAAGAACCGATGCACCACCACCCGCTCATTGAACTCGTGCGCGCTGCCTTAGAGACGGTCGTGACGCGTTGGCGATATGAAGCGGTGTTTCGGGCGGTGAAAACGGATTTGCTTTTTCCAACGGACGGCGATCTGCACATGTGGCGCGAGGCGGCCGACAAGCTCGAAAACTATGTGCTTGCTTACGGAATCAAAGGGGATAAGTGGACAAACAATGAGCGCTGGGCGTATCGGCGCTATCAGGCGCTTGACGGTTTGAACGTACCACAAACGGATGAAGAGCGGCAGTTTGAGGACATGCTCAATGAATGGCGCGAGGCGTTGGCCGCTCCGCTTCGCCGGTTGGAGCGCCGTCTGCGCCGGGCGGAGGACGGACGCGGGTTTTGTATGGCATTATATCTGTTTTTGGAAGAATTGCAGATTCCAAAAAAACTAGAGAAAATGAGCGCGCAAGCGGAAGCGGACGGCCGCCTCGTTGAAGCGCGCCAGCATGAACAGGCGTGGAACGCCGTCGTCGATTTGCTTGACCAATATGTAGAAATGCTCGGGACAGAATCACTGCCGCTCGCTGAGTTTGTCAAGATTATCGAGGCTGGGCTCGATCGGTTGGAGTTCTCCCTTGTGCCGCCGGCGATGGACCAGGTGATCGTCGCTCAGCTTGATCGCTCTCGTTTAATTGACATCAAGTATGCGTTCGTCATCGGCGCCAACGATGGCGTTATTCCAGCGAAAGTGAAGGAAGACGGGCTGATGGCGGAAGTGGAGCGCGAGCAGCTGCGTGAGTTGGGGGTGGCGCTCGCCCCAGGGGGACGGGAGCAGCTGTTTTATGACCCGTTTTTTGTCTACTTGGCACTTGTTTGTCCGAGCCGGCGGCTGTATGTTACATATCCGCTTGCTGATGGAGAAGGGAAAGCGTTGATGCCGTCGCCGCTCATCAAGCAGCTTACGGAACTGTTTCCGCATGCGCCGGTGCATCTGTGCGGCAACGACCCGTTCGACGCCCCGGCAGAAAAAGCAGAGGCGTTCGTGACCGCGCCGCGGGCGACGCAAACGTATTTGATCAGCCAGCTCCGAGCATGGAAGCGCAACTACGGCATCGATCCGCTTTGGTGGGATGTGTATAACACGTTCATCGGCCATCGGGACTGGAAGGAGCAGGTGCGGCATGCCGTCTCCGCGCTCTTTTATACAAACGGAGCGACGCCGCTCAAAAAACAGTGGAGCCAGCGGCTGTACGGCAAAAAAATTCAGGCGAGCGTCTCGCGCATGGAGCAGTTTCAAAAATGCCCGTACGCCCATTTCGCATCGCATGGGCTGCGGTTGAAAGAGCGCAACGTTTTCCGACTTGAGGCGCCGGATGTTGGGCAATTGTTCCATGCCGCCATCAAGCAAATCGCCGACCGGCTGCGCGAACAGCATCTTGATTGGCGCGAACTGTCAAGACCAGACTGTGAACGGCTGTCGGCCGAAGCGGTCGAGCGAATCGCCCCGCTCATCCAGCAGCAAGTGCTCTCAAGCTCTCATCGCTATGAATATATGAAACGAAAATTGAAACACGTCGTTGCCCGTACAACCCATGTGTTAAGTGAGCATGCGCGGGCGAGCGGTTTCGTTCCGATCGGACTTGAGCTGTCATTCGGCCCCAATGGCGACCTGCCGCCGCTTCGGTTTCGGCTGCCCGACGGAACAGTGATGGAGCTTGTTGGGCGGATCGACCGCGTCGATAAGGCGGAAAGCAGCCAAGGAGTGCTTCTGCGCATTATCGATTACAAATCGAGCGCGAAAACGCTCGATTTGACGGAAGTATATTACGGCCTGGCGCTGCAAATGTTCACCTACCTGGACATCGTGCTGACATATGCCGAACAGCTCGTCGGCCAGCCGGCCTTGCCAGCCGGGGTGCTTTATTTTCACATCCACAATCCGATCGTTCAAGCGAAGCAATGGGTGGATGATGAGGTGGAAATGGCGAAAAAGTTGCTTGAACCGTTTCGGATGCGCGGACTGTTGCTCGCTGACGTCGAGGCGATCCGGTTGATGGACAACCGAACGGAAGACGGACAATGGTCGCTGATTGTGCCCGCTCAGCTTACGAAAAGCGGATCGATCCATTCGCGTTCGTCGGTGGCGAGTCCATCCGACTTTGCCGCGCTCCGCCAGCATGTCCGCCGTTTGTTCATCGACATCGGCGGGCAAATCGCCGACGGCGTCGTGTCGATCGCCCCGTACAAGTTGAAAGATAAAACAGCGTGCGAGTTTTGCGTCTTCAAACCGGTCTGCCAATTTGATGAGGCACTCTCCGGCAACGAATACCGGAAGCTTGCCCCGCAAACGAAGGAAGCGGTCATCGAAAAACTAGCGGAAGGGAAGGAAGGATAAATGAACGCCACGATTCGCCCGAAGCCGGCTGGGAGCCGATGGACGGATGAACAATGGAAGGCGATCGCCGCGGGCGGCCGAGACATTCTTGTCGCCGCGGCGGCCGGATCCGGGAAAACGGCCGTTCTTGTCGAGCGGATCATTCAAAAAGTGACGGCGGAAGAAGGAGCGGTCGATATCGACCGGCTGCTTGTCGTTACCTTTACCAATGCGGCAGCCGCGGAGATGAAAGCAAGAATCGGTGAGGCGCTCGAGCGGGAATTGGCCAAGCGTCCGCATTCGCTCCATTTGCGGCGCCAGCTCAGCCTGCTTCCCCGCGCCGCGATCTCGACGCTCCATTCCTTTTGCTTGGATGTCATTCGCAAATATTACTATTTGCTCGATTTGGATCCGTCGTTTCGCATCGCGGATGAAACGGAAATCGAGCTGTTGAAAGAGGATGTCCTTGAAGAGCTGCTTGAGGAGGAATACGGAAAGCCGGACAACGAGCGGTTTTTCGCCGTCGTGGATGCCTATACGGGCGACCGGAGCGACGCCGAGCTGCAGGAGATGATTGTCGCCCTTTATGAATTTTCCCGCTCCCATCCGGAACCAGATGAATGGTTGGCCGGTTTGGCCTCGATGTATGACGTCGATGAACGGACGGATATCAAGACGCTGCCAGCAGCCCGCTATATCGCGCAACATGCCGCGATGGAGCTGGCGGCGGCCAAACGGCTGATCCGAAGGGCGCTTGAGCTCGCCGAAGAACCGAGCGGGCCGCGGCCGTATGCCGAGCGGCTGCGCGAAGATCTGGAGATGATCGTCAAGTTAGAGGCGCAACTTTCCGGGCCGTGGGCCGAGCTGCATCGCGCGCTAAAGGCGCTGTCGTTTGGGCGGCTGCCGGCCTGCCGCGGCAAGGACTATGACGAGCGGCTGATCGACGAAGCCAAATCGCTGCGCGATCAGGCGAAAAAGAAAGTGGAGGCGCTGCGCGACAATGTGTTTTCGCTCGATCCATCCGTTTGGCTCCGCCATATGAGGGAAATGAAGCCGATCGTTGAAACGATCGCTAACCTTGTCCGCCGTTTTGCCGTCATGTTCCAAGCGGCGAAACGGGAAAAAGGAATCGTTGATTTTTCTGACTTGGAACATTATTGTTTGCATATTTTGCGGCGGCGCGATCCGGAAACGGGCGAATGGCAGCCTTCCTCCGCCGCCTTGGAATACCAGGCGCAGTTTGATGAAGTGCTTGTTGACGAGTATCAAGATACGAACCTCGTTCAAGAAGCGATTTTGCGGATGGTAAAAAAAGGAAGTGAACGAACAGGCAATTTGTTTATGGTCGGCGACGTGAAACAGTCGATTTACCGATTCCGCCTTGCCGAGCCGATGCTGTTTTTGGACAAATACAAACGATTCACCGCCGACGGGGAAGAAGGGGGGATGAAAATCGACCTCGCGAGCAACTTCCGCAGCCGCCGCGAAGTGCTTGACGGGACGAATTTTCTGTTTGCGCAACTCATGGGGGAAACCGTCGGCGAAATGGTTTACGACGAAGCGGCGCAGCTGAAATACGGCGCCGATTACCCGGAAGGGGAGGATGCGGCGCCGGAAGTCATGATCATCAACCGGCAGCGTGCGGCGGAAGAGGACGAAGAGGAAGCGGCTGAATGGGAAGCGGCGGAGCTCGAGGCGCGGCTGATGGCGAAAAAAATCAAAGAGATCGTTTCCGCTCCGTTTTATGTATACGATCGTTCGAGCGGGCAGCCGCGGCGCGCCATGTACCGTGACATCGTCATCCTTGTCCGCTCGATGACGAATGCGCCGGAGATGATCGAGCAGTTGCAGGCGCAAGGCATCCCGGCGGCCGCGGATTTGTCATCCGGCTATTTTCAGGCGACGGAAATTTCGATCATGCTCTCACTGTTAAAAGTGATCGACAACCCGCACCAAGACATTCCGCTCGCCGCGGTGCTCCGGTCGCCGCTCTTTCGTTTTGACGAGAATGAGCTCGCCATGATTCGCCTCGCCGATCCAAAGGGCACGTTTTATGAAGCGCTCTGTTCGTTTCGGCAAAAGCCGGCGGAAACAAAAGAGGAGGCCAACGCCCAAAGGAAAGCGGCGGCTTTCTTAGAGCGGCTCGAGGGCTGGCGTACGATGGCGCGCCGCCGCTCATTAGCTGATCTCATTTGGCAGCTGTACCGCGATACGCAATTTTACGATTTTGTCGGCGCACTGCCGGGCGGCAGGCAACGGCAGGCGAACTTGCGCGCTTTGTACGACCGCGCGCGGCAGTACGAGTCGACGTCGTTTCGCGGCTTGTTTCGCTTTCTTCGCTTCATCGAGCGGCTGCAAGAGCGCGGCGACGATTTAGGGGCGGCCCGGCCGCTCGGCGAGCAGGAAGACGTCGTGCGCATCATGACGATTCACAGCAGCAAAGGATTGGAATTTCCGATCGTGTTTCTCGCTGGGCTGGCTCGTCCGTTTCATACACGTGATTTGCACCACCCATATTTGCTCGATAAAGAGCTGGGCTTTGCCGCCCGCTTTGTCCACCCGCGGCTGCGCATCAGTTATCCGACGCTGCCGCTGTTGGCCATCCAAACGAAAAAGCGGCTTGAACTGCTCGCGGAGGAGATGCGCATTTTGTATGTCGCGCTCACAAGGGCAAAAGAGAAGCTGTATTTGTTGGCGTCGGTCAACGATGCGGCCAAGGAGATTGAAAAATGGAAAAGCGCTGCTTCGGAACGCGGCTGGCTTCTCCCCGACGATGTGCGGGCTTCGGCCCGCTCCTACTTGGATTGGATCGGCCGGGCGCTCATCCGTCATCGGGATGGGGGGGCGCTTGCGGGAACGAAGGCGCCTGAAGAGGTCGCCTCTCACCCGTCTGTATGGCGTGTCGCCATCGTGCCGGCCGCCGATTTGCGCGGCGCAGAGGCTGCGAGGGAGGAGATGGATGGCGGCGTGCTTCTTGCCCTCGAACAAGGCCGACCCGTTCCCGTAGAAGGAGGGTGGCAGAAGGAGGTCAAACGCCGCTTGTTGTGGCGGTATTCGTATGAGAAAGAAACGGCCGTGCGCGCCAAGCAATCGGTGTCAGAACTCAAAGAACAGCGCGCGCTCTTTGGCGAGCAAGCGGACGAATGGCGGCCGCGCCAAGGGACGGCTCCGGTGTTTTCCCGGCCGCGTTTTATGCAGGAGAAAACGTTGACGCCGGCCGAAAAAGGGACGGCGCTCCATGTCGTCATGCGCCATCTCGATTTGCAAGCGCCGCTTGATGAATCGTGGATCCGCAGTCAGATCGTCCGCCTTGTCGAAAAAGAGCTGCTGTCGGCAGAACAAGCAGAGGCGGTCGATCCAGCGGCCATCGCTGCCTTTTTCACTGCAGATCTTGGCCGCCGCCTTTGCGCCGCCCGCGAAGTGCACCGTGAAGTGCCGTTCAGCTTGGGGCTTAAAGCGGCTGAACTGTACGGCGGCGAAGGGACGGAAAGCGGCCGGCGCGTCCTCGTGCAAGGGGTGATCGACTGCGTGTTTGCCGACGAATGCGGCTATGTGATGATTGACTATAAAACGGATGAAGTCGTCCACCGTTTTGCTGGGCAAAAGGAAGAAGCGGCTCGTTTTCTGCTCGGCCGCTACGGGACGCAAATGCGCTTGTACCGGCGGGCCATCGAGCAAATTTGGCGTGCGCCGGTGGCGGAATGCTATTTGTATTCGTTTGACGGCGGGTTTGTTGTGGCTGTTGAGTGATGCAAGGGGGGAAAGAGAGAATGCGGATTTTGCATACCGCGGACTGGCATTTTGGGAGAACGCTCGAGGGGCGGAGTCGGATGGCCGAGCAAGAGGCATTTGTTGATGAGCTTGTGGAGATTGTCAAGAAAGAACAAATCGACATCATCCTTGTGGCCGGCGATGTATTCGACTCCGTCAATCCGCCGGCGGCTGCGGAACAACTGTTTTATGAAAGCCTCGCCCGCCTGTCCGACAAAGGACGCCGCCCGGTGGCAGTCATCAGCGGCAACCACGACCACCCCGACCGGATCAGCGCTGCCCGGACGTTGATGTGTGCGCACAACATTTTTCTTTTCGGCCGCCCGCAAGCGGCTGTTTGCCGGATTGACGTTCCATCGTGCGGCGAAACGATGATGCTTGCTCCGTTGGCCTATCCGTCCGAATCGCGCCTCGCCGAGCTGTTGTCATCCGACTGTAAAGAGACGACGATGCGCGATCGGTACGATGACCGCATCCGCGCCCTATTAGCGGCGATGGCCGCCTCGTTCACGGCGGAGACCGTCAATATCGCGATGAGCCATCTTTACGTTGCCGGCGGACGTACGTCCGATTCCGAGCGGCCGATTGAAGTCGGCGGCGCTTATACGGTGGCGGCTGAGAGCTTGCCGAAAGCCGCGCAATATGTGGCGCTTGGCCATCTGCACCGGCCGCAGGATGTCAAGCAGGCAAAGACGGCGGCGCGCTATTCCGGCTCGCCGTTGGCGTACAGCTTTTCCGAAGCCGGTCAAGCCAAATCGGTCACGGTCGTTGACGTGCATCCAGGCAGGAAGGCCAAGGTGGCGGAGATACCGCTCGTTGCCGGCAAACCGCTCATCCGTTGGAAGGCGACAGAGGGGCTCGCTCAAGTATACCGCTGGTGTGAGGAAGGAAGAGACCGATCAAGCTGGATCGATTTGGAGATTCATGTGACCGAGTCGTTGACAATGGAAGAAATTGATCGGCTGCGTAAGCTTCATCCCGGATTTGTCCACATTCGCCCGGTGCTTCCCAATCGGGTGGAAGAGATGATGGAAATGAGCCGCGAGCCGCTTTCACTTGAAGAAATGTTTCACCGCTTTTACGAACGGCAGACTGGGGGACAAACGCCGGATGAAGAGCTCGTCCGCCTCTTTTTGGAGCTGGCGGCGGAAGAAGAGAAGGAAGGGGAGGGAGAATGAAGCCGATCTCGCTGACGATCGCCGGGCTTCATAGCTTTCGTGAAAAGCAGACGATCGATTTCACCGCACTGTGTGAGGGCGGTGTGTTCGGCATTTTCGGGCCGACTGGAAGCGGCAAATCAACGATTTTAGACGCCATGACGCTCGCCTTGTTCGGCAGCGTCGAGCGGGCGGCCAACCGCACGCAGGCGATCATCAACCACGCGGAGCAAGAGTTGTTTGTCTCGTTTACGTTTGAGCTGGAAAATGCGGCAGGAGCGAAACGGTATACAGTCGAACGAAGCTTAAAAAAAAGTGGACGAATGGCGGACGCGCAGCGCCGTTTGCCGCCTAATCGAGCATCGGTCCGAGCCGGTCGTGCTCGCCGATAAACTGTCGGAGGTGGACAAGGCGATCGAGCAATTGCTCGGCTTGACGATGGAGGATTTCACCCGGGCGGTCGTCTTGCCGCAAGGAAAATTTGCCGAATTTTTATCGCTCAAAGGGTCGGAGCGGCGGCAAATGCTGCAGCGCCTCTTCCATCTTGAGCGGTATGGCGATCAGTTGAATAAAAAGTTGAAAGACCGGCTTGCCGCCGCTCGGCAAGAATGGGAAAAAATCGAAGCGGAAAAAGCGGGGCTTGGCGATGCTTCAAAAGCAGCGCTCGAGCAGGCAGAGGCGGATGTGCGGGAGCTCGCGGGGCTGTTTGCCAAGCGAAAAAAAGAGCTTGAGGAAGTCGAAGCAGATGTGGAACGAACAAAACAACGATGGGCGTGGCAGCAAGAAAAAGAAGCGGTCGAACAAGAGCTCGCCGCGCTGCGCCAACATGAATCCGCCATCCGCGAGCTTGAGGCGAAAAAGGAGCGCGCCGAGCAAGCAGAGCGCATCTGGCCGTATTGGGAGCAGTGCGAGCAGGCATGTCGCTTGCGGGCAGAGGCGTTTCGTCGGTATGAAGGACTGGCGCGTCGGTTAGAAGAAGCCCAATTGAGCTATGAAGAAGCGGCGCGGCGTTATGAACGGGCGCGCCAAGAAAAGGCGCAGCGCGAACCGGAATTGCTCGTCCAGATGGAACGGCTGCGGCAGGCGGCGCAGCTTGAGCAGCAAATGGAAGTGCTTGGACAGGAGCTCGCAGCTCTTCGTGAAGAGAGGAAGCGACTCATTGCCCAGGAGAAGGCAGCTGCACGCCGGTTTGAAGAGGCGTCGGTCTGGTATGAGCGCGGCGCGAAGCGGCAGCGGGAGTTGAAAGAAGAACTGAAACAGCATGAAGAGGCGCTGGATGGAAAAGATGAGGCAGAGCGGGCGTACAGGCAGAAGCAGCATATTGAGCAAGCGGCGTCAGCCATCGCTCGCGTCGATGCCCAACTTCAGCAAAAGGAGGCCGTTTGGCGTCGGGCGAAAGAGGAAAAGTTGGAGCGGGAACGCCGATCAGCCGCTGTCGGCTCCCGGCTTCAAGAGCTGTTCCGGCGTGTGGAGCGGACGTATCGTTTCGTCTGCTGGCGGCAGCAGGACGCTGAAAAACAATTGTATACGTTGCAGAAAACCATGGAGGCGGAGCGACAGCGAGCCGAAGAAGCGCGGACGGCGCAACTCGCCTCCGCCTTGGCTGAGCGGCTCCGTCCCGGCGAGCCGTGTCCAGTGTGCGGATCGCGCGAGCATCCGCATCCGGCCGCCGCACCGCACGATGTCCAACTTGAGCGTCTGTCCGAGCTTGAGGCAGAGCGGCAGCGGTATGAACAAGATTGGCAAATGATCATTTCGTTCAAGGCGCAGCTCGAGCAGCTTGCCGAGCTGGCGGCAGGCCATGAAGCGCCGCCTGTGTTTGCCGAAAGCCGATCGGTGGAGGAGGTCGTCGACCTCACTGTGGAAGTGCGGGCGCTTGCGCAAGATGTCATTGAATTGAAAGAAGCGGCCTACCGGGTGCTTGCCCAATGGAATGAAGCCGAGTCAGCGCGGCGCGAAGCGGAGAAAGCGTGCCAATGGATAGCGGCGGACATCGAAGCGCTGCAAGTTGAAAAGCAGCGGCTGGAGGAAGAGCGGCGGCAACTTGAACAGCAATGGCGGCAGATGTATCCTTTCCATTCGCTTGAGACGATCGATGCGGTGTATGAACAGCTGTGTGAACTGGAAAACGTGCGGCGCGACGTGCAAAAACGGCTGGAGGACAGCGTGCTGTTTTTAGAGGAAAAACAGCGGGCGAAAGAGGAAGCGGCCAAAGAGCGGAGCCGGCTTGAGACGGAGCGGGTGCGTCTTGACTCGCTGATTAGTGCCAAACAGCAGCAATGGAACGAATATGAGCGGCAACGGGGCGAGAAGGCGGGGGAAGGTCCTGCGGCCGTGCAGCTTCAGAAGGCGGAGGACGAATGGCGCCAGCTGCAAAACGGCGAGCAACAGGCGTATGAGGCCTGGCAGCGAGCCCAGCGGGAATATCAAATGCTTGAAAGCGAAACAAAAGCAGCCAAGCAGGCGTGGGAAGAAGGCGTCCGCCGCGAAGAAGAGGCGCTCGCTCGCTGGCGCGGCGCGCTTTTGGACACCATGTTTGCCGATGCCGAACAAGTCAAGCAAGCAAAGGCGGAAAAAGCGCAGCGAGATGAATGGGATGAGGCAATCCGCCGCTATTGGCGCCAAATCGGGCAAGCCGAACATCGCCTCGCCCAGCTGGCCGCCGCCATCGGGGGGGGCGGCGGTGAGCGCTGAACAATGGGAGACGATGCAGCGTGTATACGCCGAGTTGAAGGGGCAAGTGGAGGCGATGACGCAGCAGCTTGGGGCGGCTCAAGCGAAGGTGGAAGAGTTGAGAAAAAAACATAGCCGCTTTGTTGAACTGGAGGAGAAGCAGACGGAGCTCAGCCGGCGCATCGAGCGGTATAAACAGCTGCAGGCGCTGCTTCGCGGCAACAGCTTTGTCGAATTTATGGCTGAAGAGCAGCTCGAGCAAGTCACCGCCATGGCTTCGGAACGGCTGCAGCGGCTGACACGGCACCGGTATTCGCTCGAATTGGATTCGCAAGGCGGGTTTCTGATCCGTGATGATGCCAATGGCGGCGTCAGACGGCCGGTATCGACGCTCTCGGGTGGGGAGACATTTTTGACGTCACTGTCGTTGGCGTTGGCGTTATCGGCGCAAATTCAGCTGCGCGGCGAGTATCCGCTCCGCTTTTTCTTCTTGGACGAAGGGTTTGGCACCCTCGATGCTGAGCTGCTTGAGACGGTCATTTCCGCCTTGGAAAAGCTGCATACCGAGCGGCTGGCGGTCGGCGTCATCAGTCATGTACAAGAAATTCGCCACCGTCTGCCGCGACGGCTCATCGTCGAACCGGCTGAACCGTCCGGACGCGGCACGCACGTCTGGCTGGAAATGATGTGAATGGCTCGCCCGTTGAGCTGAACGGGCTTTAGGGGAATAATGGAGAGATGCGGTCGCAAAAGGTTGGTTTCCTTTCGATCAAGCACAATGTATGGTTTTTTAGATATAGAGGTAAATAAGCAAAGGTGTCCGGATCCTTTTGGGACACCTTCTCTTTTTGGTTTCGGCAGCGTTCGGCTGATAAGGTTGATGTTGGCAAATGAAAGGTGAGGGGATTCGTTTTCTGCAACGTTCAGTTGTTGGCGGCCACGTTTTGGTCGGATACATCCGGATCAAACGCGTTTGTAAAGCTGATCGCGTTGTTCGTCATCACAAAATCGCCGGTGTTGAACCCGCCGGATCCGGCTTGCGTTTTCGTGGCGACTTTCGGCGCGATGTACAGACAGTCGCCCATTTGGACGACAGCTCCGCTGCTGACGTTGTTGATTTTAATCGGGCCGACAAACGAAGGCATTATAAATCCCTCCCTCTTGTTGGCGCGCTCGACTCAGAGCCGGCCAGCTGGCGGATATGTTTAATTCTTGCCTCTGCCTCCGCTGTCGAGGTCGAGCCGATATGGACGATGGCGGACGAAGAAATGGCGAGCACGCGCACAGACTGAACGGAAATGACCGGGGACTCATGGAGCGTTTGGCGTGCAGCTACCGGCGATGGAGAAGTCCAGCGCGGAATCGGCTTCGTCAAAACAGGGAATATTTGTTCTCCTTCTGGACCAAAAAACAGTTCATATTGCCGCTGAACGGCAAAGGCGCGCGTGCGGGCGGAAATTCGCTCTGAGTCGCCGATTTGCAGGACAGAGCTAATGATAAGCGTTTCAGCATGGAACGTTTGCACAACTGACGTTCGTTTCACGGTGCTTCCCCTCGCGTCGGTACAAGTGGGACAAACGGACCGATGATGAGCGATTCAGGCGGTGTGTCAAACGCGGATGACAAGTGAATCGCATCGGCGTCGCCGATTAAAAACAGCGAGGCACTGGCGACGGCCACGAGGCGGATGTCGCCAACATGCAGATGACGATTGATCACTGTATAATTCACGTCTATCCCTCCTTTGAAGGCAAATGTTTCAAAAACGCATCGAGCGATTGTTCGATATCGGCTTTCACTTTTTGAAAAATTTCATTTTCGACTGCTTCATCGCGGTCGCTGGACGGAACGTAGCCATGGTTGGCTTTCTCTTGCAAATAGAAGCGGATGCGTTCGTCTGTTTGCCGGGCGATGTCTTGCAAAATGAACTGGCGGTACGTATCGTCGAGGCGGCGGCCGTATTGCTGCTCAAGGCGTTTTAACGTTTCCGACGCTTCCCCGTTGAGATAGGCGGCTACTTTTTCTTGAATCGGGCGCATCAGCACCGGTTCCGGCTTTGGAATTACGGTTTTGACCGGTTCGACGGCAAAGTCTTCAATTGTACCGCCGGCTCCGGACGGAGCGATCCCGATGTTTAGCGTTCCTTCGAGCGTTTCCACTTTGAGCTGGTCAAATTTATATTCAATTCGTTCGATCGATGTGCGCGGCTGAGCCTCCATTTCCCGAAGCCGGGCTTCGAGTGCGTGGAGACGGCGTTCCAGAGCCCGTATTTTTTTTGTTTGCCATAATAAATAGCGGTGCAGCTTGACGAAATACTCGTAAATGCTCATTGTGCACCATCATCCTCTCCAAAGAGCCCTCTTACTTCAATATATGGACGGCCTTTCGCTCTCATCACTTTTTTTCGCTGAATTTAGCGGGTGGCTGAATGGAGAGGAACGAGAGGAGCGGATGCACCGGGCGGCACGGTCGCCTGTGGGGCCGAACCGGTGAATCCGCCGGTGTTGGCAAGCGTTGAGAGCGCTTGAATGCTTCCGGCGCTGCCGATTTGCAAAACGGATGAATTGGTGACCGAGCCGATCCGCAACTGGTGGATGCAGATGCTTTGGCTGATGTAAACGTGCACCCTCCTTCTCCTCCTTCAAACGTTTCCGACGACATTTTCATCGGCGACATCGGCGTCATTCGTATTGGTATTGCTGTAATAGTTATAGATATGAAGCCCGTCGCCGGTGTTAAACGAACCGGCGCCAGCGAACGTTTTCGTCACGCTTTGCGGGGAAATCGCAAACACATCGCCAATATGGAACACGCCGCTGCTTCCGATGCTGTTCAGTTTGACGACTCCGACAAAAGCCGGCATGTGGGCATGCTCCCTTCCATGTTTTCTTCGTTGATACTAGTGTATGGGCGCAAGCTGCGAAACGTTCGCTTTAATTGTTGGCGGCATTATTTGAGTCGAACACATCCGGATCGCCGTTGTTTGTAAAGCTGACGAACGTATTCGTCTGCAGGAAGTCCCCGTTGTTGCCGCCGCCTGAGCCGGTATTGGATTTCAACGTGCTCTTTGGTGTGATTTGCAAGACGTCGCCGAAATTCACCGTGCCGTCGCCGCTGACATGGGTGATTTTAATTGGACCGCTGATAAATGAAGGCATGAAGAGCCCCCTCCTTTTTCGTCGTGTCGCTATCGTTATTGTATGAAAACGGAGAAAAAACGGTTCAATGCGGGGCGAGAGTCCAATTGAGGAAAGCAGCTCCCGCGTATGATAAAGAAAGGGAACGGGCAGAAAGGAAGGGGAAAGGGGATGCCAGCAATCGTCATTGGTGGGCTCAAAGTGACGAACGTAAGCGGCAATGGCACTGTCAACATGGGCGATGTGCTGCAAATCGCTCCGAAAAGCACCACGAAGTCAAACTCAGGTGCCGGCGGCGGCAATACTGGCGATTTCTTGCAAACGAATACGTTTTGCAGCGTCACGAATACGGTCGATCCGGACGTCTCCGACGCGGGGTGAAAGGAAATAACTAGCGGTTGTCGAGACGATTCGCCTAGCATTCGTTTTTGGGAAAAAAGAAGAAACTGGGTTCTTTTTTGGCGCAATGGAGCGGACTAGCCAAGAAAGAGGGCTGGCTTCAAAAGTCATTTTACGACTTTTGGGATGGCCCTCTTTTTCTTTATGCCATCTTTGTTATATAATACAATTGTGAATTTTCTAAAACATAAAACAGGGGGATGGGAGAATGAATGCGCCGCTCGTGCTCCATCACTTTTTCGATCGCGCCGTGGCTCTCTATGGGGACAAGACAGCCATGATTTGTTCGGGGCGGACGGTGACGTATCGTGAGCTTGGCGAACGGGTGTCGAGACTCGCCAACGGGCTGCGGGGGCTTGGCGTTCGCAAAGGCGACCGTGTGGCGTACTTGGCGCCCAACACGCTCGAGATGCTCGAAGGGTTTTACGGTGTGTTTGAAGTGGGAGGGGTGATGGTGCCGCTGAATACGCGGCTGAAACCGGATGATTACGTTTTTATTTTGAATCACAGCGAAACGAAAGTGTTGTTTGTGGATCAGGAGCTGTATGGGCTGATTGCACCAGTCAAAAACAAGCTTGAAACGGTCGAGGAGATCATTGTCCACCATAAAACAGAGGCGGCGATTGATGAAACCGCTTACGATGAATGGCTCGCCGCCCAGTCGTCAGCGCCGGTTCCGCGCCCGATGATCGATGAGAATGATATATGCAGCTTGCTATATACAAGCGGGACGACAGGCAACCCAAAAGGAGTCATGCTGACGCATCGGAACAACTATTTGCATGCGCTTGTGACGATGCACCATTTGCGTGTGTCCGACCGCGATACGTATTTGCATGTGTTGCCGATGTTCCACGTCAACGGCTGGGGGGCTCCGTTTTATTACACCGCCAACGGGGCAACGCAAATCGGTTTGCGTAAAGTCGATCCGAAAGTCATTTTTGATCTTGTCAAGGAACATCAGGTGACGGTTATGCATATGGCTCCGACTGTGCTCAATATGTTGCTGCAATATTATGAGCAATATCAACCAGATGTCCCGGAAGGCGTGCGGGTCGTCATCGCCGGTTCTGCGCCGCCGCCGGCATTTGTCGCACGCGTTGAGGAAAAGCTCGGCTGGGAGTTTATCCAGGTGTACGGCATGACCGAATCATCTCCGCTCAGCACGATTTCGCTCATTCGTCCGCAGCTTGACGGACTGCCTGTGGAGCAAAAGCAGCGGATCAAGCAAAAGCCGGCTATCCGATGATCGGCTGTGAAGTGAAAGTGGTCGATGAAAACGGCGACGAAGTGCCTCATAATGGCCGGACGATCGGCGAGGTGATCGTCCGCAGCCATGGCGTCATGAAAGGATATTGGAAAAACGAAGAAGCAACCGCCGCAACGATCCGCGACGGCTGGCTGTATACCGGCGATATGGCGACCGTCGATGAATACGGGCATATTGATATCGTTGACCGGAAAAAGGATATTATTATTAGCGGAGGGGAAAATATTTCGTCGATTGAAGTCGAAGGTGCGCTTTATGAACACCCTGCTGTGCTTGAGGCAGCCGTCATTGCCGCGCCGCACGAAAAATGGGGAGAAACGCCGCATGCGTTTGTCGTCGTCCGCCCAGGGCACAATGTGACAGAGGAAGAGCTGATCGCCTTTTCTCGGGAAAAACTGGCTCATTTCAAAGCCATTACAGGCGTTACGTTTGTCGATGAGCTGCCGAAAACAGCCTCCGGAAAAATTCAGAAAGTACACTTGCGCCGCCAATATTGGGATGCAATTGGAAAATCGGGCCGCTATGTCAACTGATGATACAGGCATGCGCCTTCAGACGGACAGAGGAGAGCGCGTCGAATGAAATGGATAAGGCGGCGGGCGTGCCGGCAAGGCGGTAAAGCGTCGCCGATTGCGCAGACGGCTAGGCGGTAGAAAGAAGGGAGAAAGCGATGATCAGATCGCCCGAGCGAATCGCCGCGGCCGATGTGCTGCGTGGATTCGCTTTGCTTGGCATTTTGCTTGTCAACATGCGTTATGTTTCCTCGCCGGCGTTATACGACGACGGCGTCAAGGGCAGTGATTTTGACCGAGTTTTCGTTGCCGTCGTGGATGTGTTGTTTGAAGCGAGCGCGTATCCGCTGTTTGCCTTTTTATTCGGCTTTGGCGCCGTGATGATGTTCCGCCGGCTCCAAAGCCGCGGGGAGCGGCCGATTCCGATTCTGTTGCGCCGCTTCTTTCTTTTGCTTGGGATTGGCATTGCTCATGCGTTTGGCCTTTGGTTTGGCGATATTTTAATCCCCTACGCCCTCGCCGGGTTCATCATGCTTTTCTTTTTCGCCGCCCCGCCTCGTTGGTGGCGGACGGCGGCTGTTGCCGTCTTTTTTCTTTTTCACGGCCTCATGGCGCTGTTGTTAACTCTCAATGTGTTGACCGGAGAAATGGAGACAGCCGGCGGCCACGAGACCGCGGCGGCCGCGGCGGTTCGCCATTATCGAAACGGAACGTTTCGTGACGTGTTTTGGCAACGGTGGAACGACTGGATGTATATCAACGGCGATGGAGGGCTTTTGCTTACGGTGTTGACCGTGCTGCCGTTTTGTTTGCTTGGCGGCTATGCCGCCGACCAACGTTGGCTTGAAGCCGACCGTCACTCGCCTGCGAAGCTGCGCCGCCTGATGAGGTGGGCGCTATGTTTTGGTTTAGCACTGAAAACCATTCCGTATTGGGCTGCGGCCAACGACTTGACCATGTACATCCAAGACAGCTTCGGAGGCGCCGCTTTGGCGGTGTTTTACGCGGCGGCTGCCGTGTTTGTCTGCCGGAAACCAAGTTGGCAGCGCGCTTGGCGGTGGTGGCAAGACGTCGGGAAAATGTCGCTCACCCATTACCTCGCGCAATCGCTCGTTTGCACGTCGCTGTTTTATGGTTATGGGCTTGGGTGGTATGGACGCACAAGCGCATGGCAGGAGATGTTGATTGCGTTTGCCTTGTATGCAACTCAAGTGTGGATAAGCCGCTTTTGGTTTGCGCGTTTTCATTATGGCCCGATTGAGTGGATGTGGAGGTGGGGAACATACGGAACGCGGCCGCCGTTTCGCCGCCGGCCGGGGCAATAAAAACCCCCGCTTACTGAACGGACGGGGAAGGCGATTCCAACATCCTTGTTTGCTGCAAATATTGATTGATCAATTGGTCAAGCTCTTGGCTGCATTCGATCGTCTCTTTGGCCGTGAACCCATACGTGAGCGCCAATTCGATCATTTGTTGTCGTTTTTCTTCAATTTGCAACAGAACCATTTCCTTCACCATCAATTCGTTTGAAATGTTGGTTGAGGCATGCCGCGTCGATGCAAGACGTTTGTTGCATGACGAAAGTCGCAATCGACGCCCTAGTGGAAACTAAACATTATTATACATATCACGACGAAAAAAGGAAGCGATTCGGGAAAATAAGTGATAAATTTCCTAATTTAGACAAAATTCTACAAAAGCAGGACTTTTTCGCCTCGATGGCGAATACCATCCTCAACGCGCCAAAATGGCGAAGACGGGTGGAAGAGAAGAGTTCACGAAGCGTCCGCTGCATAACAAAGAAAGGGAGAGAGGCACGATGAAACTGATCACCGCACTTTTCGATGGAGAAACGTTTGTTGGAGCCGTGCCGCAAGGAGACGACCGGGCGGTTCATTTGCGCCGCGCCGAACGGGCGATGGATGGAACGGAGACGATGCCGACGACGATGGTTGAAGCGATTGCCCAAGGGGAGGAGTTTCTCGTACGGGCGCAAAAAGTGATTGACTGGGCGCTAGGCCATCCGACGCGGGAGTACGTTTATCGCCTCAACGATGTCCGTCTTTTGGCCCCGATCCCACGGCCGGCGAAAAACATTTTTTGCATTGGAAAAAACTATGTTGATCACGCGCTGGAGCTCGGCGGCGCCGATGTGCCGGAGCATTTGATCGTCTTCACGAAAGCGCCGACAACGGTCATCGGTCATGAGGAAACGATTTTGCGCCATGCCGATGTCACGGATGAAATGGACTATGAAGGGGAGCTGGCGGTGGTCATTGGCAAACAAGGGCGGGCGATCCGCCGCGAAGACGCGCTTGATTACGTATTTGGATACACGATCATCAACGATGTGACAGCAAGAGATTTGCAGGAGCGGCACCAACAATATTTTCTCGGCAAAAGCTTGGATACATTTTGCCCGATGGGGCCATGGATCGTGCCAAGCAAATTTGTGCCAAATCCAAACGATTTGCGCATCGAGACACGGGTCAACGGCGAAGTGCGCCAGCAAGCGAACACGAAACAATTGATTTTTTCCATTGAATCGATCATCGAGACGATCTCCAAAGGCATTACGCTTGAGCCGGGCGACATCATTGCGACAGGAACTCCGGCTGGAGTCGGCAAAGGGATGAACCCGCCGCGTTTTTTGCAGACGGGTGATGTCATTGAGGTGACGGTGGAAGGCATCGGCATGTTGCGCAACAAAGTGGGAGAGTAAACGGCGAAAGTGAGGAAGCTCCCATTGATGCTCAAAAGGCGTCCTCTTGAAAAGAAAGGGCGTCTTTCGTTTTCGTGAAGTTTGTCAACCGTAAGCCCGCCGTGCTATGATGGGAAGGAACAAGGAATGGTTGGAGGGATGGATGTTGACGCATGCCCATATTACGAGCTGGCTCATCACGATTGTTTTGTTTTTCCTTGCGGTGTCGATGGAGCGGCAAGGGGCGGGCAAAGCAAGATCGTGCAAATGGTGTTGCGGCTGTTTTACATTCTCACGATCGTGACGGGCCTGCTTTTGCTGCATAGCATTGCTTCGATATCTGCGCTTTATTGGCTAAAGGCGCTTGCCGGGCTGTGGGTGATCGGAGCGATGGAAATGGTTTTAGCAGCTGAAAAAAAAGGGAAAAGCGCGGCGGCAAGATGGACGCAATGGGTCATTGCCCTTGCGGTGACGCTGTTCCTTGGTTTGCTGCTGCCGCTTGGTTTTGACTTATTCTAAAGCGAAGCGGCAGCCTTCTATTGGTTGCCGCTTTTGTTGAAGATGAAAATATGGTATGGTAAAAGAAATGTCATTTTTTGAATTTTCTGACCCGATTGGTCAGCGGAGGGGGGCATGATCGTTTATGCGTTGGTTCTGCTGCCGCCGCGCCGAGGAGCTGGATCATTTGCTCAGGGAGCATAGTTCTTCCTTGGATGAGCCGTTGTTTGTCCAAATCGCGGGCAATGATGAGGAAGCAGTGCGCCATGCGGCCGCCGCGTTAGCCCGTCGTTGGCCGCACGCCCATATGGTTGGGATGGCAGGGCCGCTGCCAATGGCCGGGGAGGCGAATCTCGCTGTTGGCGTCGCGTCGATGACGTCTTCAACCGTTTCGTCGTTGGCGCTGCCAGCTGATGAGTTTGACCGCCCGGATGGATTGGCGGCGTTGATCGCGGAGGCGGTCGTTCGTCACGATACGACGTTGCTTTTGTTGTTTACGAATCACCGCTCGGCTTTGCCGCCTTTGCTTCGCCATTTGCCGCTTGCAAACGAACGAATGGTTATCATCGGCTGCGCGCTTCCCGAGGACAGCGTGTTATTTTCGCCCGACGGTCGGCTTGAGCGCGGAGGAATCGCCGTCTCTTTCAGTGGAACAGCGCTTCGCGGCCACTGTGCCGCACCGTTTTTATGGGAGCCGATTGGCTTGGCGTTTTCCATCACGAAAAGCCGCGATCAACAGATTGACGAGCTAAACGGACAAAAAGCGTCGAGCTATTTGGAACGGTATTTAGGAAGAGAGTTTGTCGAACGCCTTCCGTTTTCTGGGGTGGAATTTCCGTTTCTTATCGAACGGAACGGACGCGATGTCTGTCTGCCGATTGTCGCTGTCAACCAGGATGGCTCGGTTGCAGTAAGGGGACATGTCCATAACGGAGAAAAGGTGCGATTTGCTTATATTCATGCCGCGTCCCTTTACTGGAGCGCGCGTGATGTGGCGATGCAAACGGCCAAGCAACCAGCAGAAGGAATGCTGCTTTACTACAGTGCGGCGCTCGGTGGGTATACGCGCCCGCTGTTTGACGGCGTGGCTGCGGCGTTTGGACAGGCAGCGCTGTTTCCGGCCGTCGAGGTGTTGGTGAAAGATGCGTATACGGCGGTGCGGCCGGCCGCATTTGCGGCCATTTCGCTGGCGGAAACAGCGGCCTCGGCGGAGAGCGGCCTACTGTCACCGTGGTCATCGCCGCCAGAAGGGATGATGACATTGGCGCAGCTCATGTCAACATCATCCCGCGACATGGAGCGGCTGCACGTCCGCCTGCAAATGTCGGAGCAACGCTACAAATCGTTGTTTGAGCATAACACGGACATTGTCTATTCCACAGATTTGCACGGCCGTTTGACAAGCGTCAACCCCGCTTTTGAGCAAGTGCTCGGTTACAAGAAAGAAGAGATTTTGTATACGAATTCGCTCAAGTATATTCATCCGAATGATATTCCCCGCGTCACTCGCTATTTTTACCGAGCGCTGCAGGGGAATATCCAAACGTATAACTTGGAAATTCCGACGAAATCGGGAGAACGGCTTTTGTTTCAAATGAAAAACATTCCCATCATTGTGGATGGCAAAAAGGTCGGCATTTACGGAATCGGACGCAACATTACCGAGCAAAAAAAGGCGGAAGAGAAAATCTCTTATTTAGCATATTACGACATCGATACGAACTTGCCCAACCGGACAAAGTGGATGGAATTGTTTTCCGAACAGCTGGATAAAGCCAAGCAGAAGCGACGAAAGATGGCGGTTGCTTTGATCGATTTGGACCGGTTTAAATGGATTAACGACAGCGTCGGCCATTACGCCGGAGATGACATTTTGCGCCAGCTTGTCGAGCGCATTCGCCGCGCCTTGCCGCCTAGTGCGGAGCTTGGCCGATTTCATGGCGACAAGTTTTGCTTGCTTTTTCCGCTCAAAACAGAGGCCCAGGCGGCGACGGAAGCGGCGCTCCGCATCGTGCGCGAAGTGGCGCGGCCGATTGTGTACGACGGAAAGGAATTTTTCGTTACAGCAAGCGTTGGTCTAGCGATGTTTCCAGATGACGGAGAGGACGAACATGCGCTCCTTAGGCACGCCGATATGGCGGTCAATATGGCGAAAAAAGGCGGCGGCAACCGGGTGGAGCGCTACTGCGCGCAAATGAACGAAGAAGCAATGCACCGATTGGAAATGGGCGGACATTTGCGCAGGGCGATCGAAGAGAATGAATTATTTCTTTGCTACCAACCAATTGTCGACGTACATACGGGTGCGGTGAAGGCGACGGAGGCGCTGATTCGCTGGCGCCATCCGAAGCTTGGGCTTGTGCGGCCGGATGAATTCATCCCTTTGGCGGAAGAGACCGGGTTGATTCATGAGATTGGGCGCTGGGTGCTGAAAACCGCCTGCAGACAGACGAAACAATGGCAGGAAATTACAGGAAATAACCGGCTTTCCATTTTTGTTAACGTCTCCCCTGTCCAGTTTCAACACGAGCGGTTTGTAGACAATGTAAAACAAGCGCTTAAGCAGTCACGCTTGTCTCCGTCCTGTTTGCATCTCGAATTGACCGAACATTCGATGCTCCGTTATCTGTCCAGCACGATGCGGACAATGGACGAGTTGAGGAAGCTTGGCGTCGGCATCGCCGTCGATGATTTCGGCAGCGGATATTCCTCGTTCCATTATTTAAAGCGGTTGCCAGCGACAATATTGAAAATTGACCGTGCCTTTATTGAACAATTGCATGCCAACGCTTCCGATGAGGCCATTGTCAAGGCGATGATTACGATGGGACACGGGTTGGGGCTTGAGACGATCGCCGAAGGGGTGGAAACGCCGGAACAGCTCAACCGGCTTCGCGATTTGCAATGCACGTATGCGCAAGGATACGTGTTTTGTCCGCCGCTTCTCGCTGAAGAAGTGATGCGGTATGTGACGGAAAAGCAAAAGTGATCCCCCGCCCGCGTCGGTTGACAGCTGTCGTCCGTCGGCACTCCGCCTGAAGCAAAACGGCTGCTAGGCTTCGCTTCGGGCGGAAGGATGGCCGGTAAAAAAACATTGACAGATCACCGTTGGACTTCGACGACGTGAGGATCAACAGGCGATTCAGCCGATTTGGGCGCAAATGGCTCGCTCACCGCTGTTTAATGTGATTTCAAAACGGTCGCTTGACGCCCGTCCGCGCTCGTAATAATGGTGGATGCTGCCAATTTGTTCGGTGTTGTCGTAAATGATGAAATTCACGCCAGACGATTTGGCAAACAATAGGCCGTTGTAGCAATATAAGCAGTCATACAGCGAAAATCCGAGGCTGTTCAGCCATTGAACAAACTGGAAAAAGGTTGAATCCGAAAGCGCGGCGAGCCATTGTTGATAGGCATAAGTCAGCCGTTTGCGGAAACGGATGCGATCTCCGTTTTCGAGGGGAAAGACGCCAAGATCCGTGGCGACCGCGCCCTGATCCTGCCATTGCCCGGACAGCCAATGCCCGCAGTGAAACCATTCGATGCCTTGCTCGGCAATTTCTTCTACTAAAGAGGCTTCCTCTTCTTCTTCGTCGAAGAAGATCCATTCATCGTTGACGAACTCCACTGTTCCATACACATAAGCCCGCGGCTGTTCCACAATGCATTGCAGTCGTTCCTCGATGTTCAATGTCTCTCATCCTCCTTGTACTCCTCTGTTTTTCCATTTTTTTGCTGATTTATTCGTGCGGCGACCGACGTCGGACAATTCATCGAAATGACGGGGGGTGCATAAAATGGAATCATGCCGACGTGGAGAACCATCGTGAATCAAAGGAGCGATCGCTGGAAACGATCGTGAAAAAGAACGGACGAAATGATGGAAACGGGTGAGAACTTGCCATCTTTGATAAAAAGAAAGGATTGGTTTGTATGTGTGGCATTACTGGCTGGGTCCATTTCGGGCGCAATTTGCGCCGCGAGCGGACGGTCATTGACAGCATGACAGAGACGCTCGCCAAACGTGGACCGGATGATACAAATACGTGGCTGGACACTCATGTCGCCTTCGGCCATAAACGGCTTGTCGTCGTGGATCCGGCTGGCGGCAAACAACCGATGGTCCGGCAAAAAAACGGACATCGTTATACGATCGTCTATAACGGCGAGCTGTATAATACGGAAGACATTCGCAAGGAACTGTTGCGCCAAGGCTATCGATTTGATGGTCATTCCGATACAGAAGTGTTGCTTGCCGCATATATGGAATGGAAGGAGAAATGCGTCGATTGGCTCAACGGCATTTTTGCCTTCGCCGTTTGGGACGAGGAGCGCGAGCTGTTATTTATGGCGCGCGACCGGCTCGGAGTAAAACCTTTGTTTTATCGAGAAGATGGCGAGGGGCTGCTGTTCGGCTCGGAAGTGAAAGCCATTTTGGCCCATCCCGATGTAAAGGCAGAAGTCAATTATGAAGGACTCGCCGAAGTGTTCGGCCTCGGACCGTCGCGCACACCGGGGCACGGCGTGTTTTGTGGTGTTCAGGAGCTGCGTCCAGCGCACGCGTTGACTTTCTCTCGCAGCGGGCTTCGCATTTGGCGGTATTGGAATGTCGAAAGCGACGTCCATCGCGATTCATTCGAGGAAACGGTCGAAAAGCTGCGCTTTCTATTGACGGATGCGGTCACGCGCCAACTCGTTTCCGATGTACCGGTTTGCACCTTCCTTTCTGGTGGGGTCGACTCGAGCGCCATTACGGCGATTGCTGCCAATGCCTTCGCGGCAGCTGGAAAAGGGCCGCTGCACACCTACTCGATCGATTATGAAGGGAACGACCAGTATTTCAAAGCCAACGATTTTCAACCAAACACGGATGCGGCCTTTATCGAACAGGTGTCAAACCAATTTCAAACGGTTCATCATCGCTGTGTGATCACGCAAGAGGAACTGTTCCGCCATTTGCATGAAGCCGTCATCGTCCGCGACGTTCCGGGCATGGCCGATGTCGATTCTTCGCTTCTTTGGTTTTGCAAACAAATTCGCGAACGGTTTGTCGTCAGCTTATCAGGGGAGTGCGCCGATGAAATTTTCGGCGGCTATCCATGGTTTCATCGGCCGGACGATTTGGCGCGGAAAGGATTCCCATGGATGCGCTCGATTGAGGCGCGCATCGGGTTGTTAAAGGAAGAATGGCGGCAAAAGCTTCGCCTTGACGACTATGTGCAAATGCGTTATGAACAAACGCTTGCTGAAGTGCCGCGTCTCGAGGGGGAAAGCGCCGAGGAGGCGAAGCGGCGTGAGCTGTTTTACTTAAATATGATTTGGTTTATGACGACACTGCTTAACCGAAAAGACCGGATGAGCATGGGAGCAAGCTTGGAAGTGCGTGTGCCGTTCGCTGACCATCGCATTGTCGAATACGTTTGGAACATTCCGTGGGATATGAAAATGTATGGAGGACGAGAAAAAGGCCTTTTGCGAAAAGCGCTCGAGGGATTGCTTCCCGAAGAGGTGCTCTACCGGAAAAAAAGCCCCTATCCGAAAACGCACCATCCTCTATATACGAAACTTGTCAAGCAATGGCTTGAGCAGTTGCTCCATGACCGCTCTTCGGTTTTGCACGAGTTTTTCGACCGGGAAAAATTGTTGGCGCTCATTGAAACAGAAGGGAAGTCGTTCCAAGTGCCGTGGTTTGGGCAGCTCATGACCGGTCCGCAGCTGCTCGCTTACCTTGGCCAAGTGCACGTTTGGTTTGATCATTACGGCATTCGCATTAAAGAATAAGAGCTGCGCCTACGCGCAGCTCTTATTCGATTTGGCGGCGCTACGCCATTTTTGCTTGTGGCACCATCGTTTTTTTCATCCAGACGCGCGACCGCCAGCGCCAAAGCATCAACAGTCCGCGCAGCCATTCGTCGGCGATGAACGACAGCCAAATGCCGACGAGGCCAAATCCGAGGGCGATGCCAAATACGTAAGCAATGGTCACGCCGACGCCCCACATCGACAAAATGCCCATATAGACAGGGAATTGCACATCGCCAGCGGCACGAAGCGAGCTGATAATCACTAAATTAAATGAGCGCCCCGGTTCAAGGATAATCGTTAACAGCAACAGTTTGCGGCCAAGAACAATCATTGAGCGGTCATCGGTAAAGAGCGACAGCAACGGCTCGGCAAACCAATAGGCGGCTGCGGCCAGCAACACTGAGATGGCGATGGCGCTGTACAAACTTTTCAAGCAGCGGGCGTAGGCTTCCTCGTATCGCCCGGCCCCGACGAAGTGGCCGACGAGAATTTGCGTTCCTTGGCTGACGGCGATGCCGAATAAAAACACAAACATCATAATGTTTTGCGTGTATACACGGACGGTCAATGCCTCAGCGCCAAGCCATGTAATGAAATACGTAATGACCATTTGCGCCGTATTGTACGAAAGATGTTCCCCGGCTGCCGGAACACCGATTTTCAGCAGTGAGCGCAAATAGTGAAACGGAAGGCGGCGAAACGCCCTTGGTGCGAGCGGAATGTTTGTTCGTTTGCGCAACAAAGCAAGAAGTGCGAGAAAGGCCATGCCACGGCTGGCGGCGGTCGATATAGCAGCCCCTTGGATGCCGAGGGCGGGCAGGCCAAACAAGCCAAAAATGAGGACCGCGTTGCTGATGACGTGCAAAACGTTCATGCCAACCGCCACATACATCGTGTCACGGGTGAAGCCATAGCTTTTCAAAATGGCGCCGACCGTCATCATCAGCGCTTGGATGAACAAAAATCCACCGACAATCGCCAAATAATGGGTTCCTTCATCGAGCAGCTCGGCGGGCAAATCCATCATTCGCAAAATCGGCTCGCTGAATGCGGCGAGAATGGCGCTTAACAACAATCCGAACAACAAATTGGCCACGAGGGATACAAGCGATACGTCAACGGCTTCTTGCTCTCGGCGGGCGCCTAAATATTGAGCAACAAGCACTGCTGTCGCTAAAGCGACGAAGTTGAACAGCACGATCGTTAAAGCGATGATTTGGTTCGCCACCCCGACGGCAGCAACCGCGTGATCTGAATACTGGCTGAGCATCAGTGTATCGGCGTTGCCCATCACCATATAGAGCAGCGTTTCAATAAAAATTGGCCACGTCAAGGAAAACAGTGACCGCGTTTTGGCCTCATGGCGCATGTTGAGACAACTCCTTTTTCTTATTCCGACTTGAACGATATATTCAGTTTAGCTAGTTTGTTGCATAATGGAAAGAGAAAGAAGCGATTTTGCTTGCACATTTCCGACAAAAGAGGGGAGAGGCCGATGGATACGGTCACATTTTCCATGCCGCCGCTGCCGGTGTTCATCAAAGGGGCGGAAAGTGTATTTCTGGAAGGAAAGAAGCATTTCCGCCGCACATTTTCCGTCTTTGATTTGCTTTACGTGAAACGAGGCTGTTTGTATATGACAGAAAACGGGCGCGAGTTTGCGGTTGGCAGTGGACACTATTTGTTGTTGATTCCGGGAAGGGAACATTACGGACACCGCCCATGCGAAGAACGGACGGAGCTGGTTTGGCTTCATTTTTTGCTGCCAGACTTTGCGGTCGTTTCCGATTGCGGTGTCAGCCGGCAGATCGTGATCGAAAAGGAGGCGACATACACCGAGCCGATCCAATACCGGCTCTCCATCCGTCAATATGGCGAAGTCAAGCAGCGCGAGCGGGTGGAACAGCTGCTAAGTCAAATCGTGGAACAAAACATTCGGCGGGATATCGATCAGCCACTCCGGCAGCTGCTGTTGTTCATCGAATTCCTTTGGCACTTGCAAAAACAAGAGCTTTCCGTCCCGAGTGCGTCTGAACAGATCAGCGCCGCGGTGGTTGCGTATATCGAGAAACATTTCAGCGAGCCGATTACACTGGACATGCTCGCGCAGGAGCTCCGATTCCACCCGGACTACATCACCCGCTGCATGCAAAAAACGATGGGCATGGGATTTAGCCGCTACTTGGCGCATTATCGGTTGTCAAAGGCAAAGCAATGGTTGGCGGAGACGAACGAGACGATTGAGGCGATCGCCAAGCGGGTTGGCATTGACGATGGCGCCTACTTTTCGCGCCTGTTTAAAAAGGTGGAAGGAATCACGCCGACCGAATATCGGCGCATGGCGCGGCGTAATTGACCTTCTTCTATGCCGGTGGTATAGATGGGGACGGTCAGCAAAAGATCAAACCGGTGCAGCTTGTCCTCTGCACCGGCAACCGATATGTTTGTCCGTAACCGCCCGCTCAGTCGCCTTACCAGCTTTCGACCGCGTAAAGCACAAACCCGTACGGCGGCAAGGACACGCAAAGTGTTTCCGCCTCTGCAGCGAATCGCTCCCCTGTCAGAAGGTTGACCAGCCATTTTCCACGCGCATCGATCGGCATGGGAATTTCTGCTGCTTCGTTGCTCCGGTTGATGATGATCATGACCGTTTCATTGCCATCCGTTTTTTCATAAACAAGATGGTTCGCTTCATCATCGGCGGCGAGAAAAGCGACATCGCCGCGTCGAAGCGCCCGATATTGCTTGCGAAGAGCGATCAGTTGCTTGACATGTTCATACAGTTCTTTGTTTTGCTTCTCTGGATCCCACACCATACATTTCCGGCATTCCGGATCGTTTCCCCCCGTCATTCCGATCTCATCGCCATAGTAAATACACGGCGAACCAGTGAACGTGAGCTGGAACAAAAACAACAACTTCGCTTTGCGGACGTCGCCGCCGCAAACCGTAAGCAGCCTTGGTGTATCATGGCTGCCAAGCAAGTTAAACGCCGCTTCGTTCACATGTTTCGGATACGAATGAAGTAACCGGACCATGATATCGGCAAACTGGCGGGCGCTGATTTCCTCTTTCGCGAAAAAGCGAAGCGCTCCGTCCGTGAACGGGTAGTTCATGACGGCGTCAAATTGGTCGCCGCGCAGCCACGGCATGGCGTCATGCCAAATCTCGCCGAGAATGTACACATCGGGCTTTAGCGCCTTCACCGCCTGACGGAATTCGCGCCAAAATTGGTGATCGATTTCGTTTGCCACATCGAGCCGCCAGCCGTCAATATCAAACTCGCGAATCCAGTACGTCGCGACATCAAGCAAGTAGCGCTTCACTTCCGGATGGGCGGTATTGAGTTTGGGCATTTGCGGCACGAACGCAAATGTGTCGTAATTCGGGCGCGGCTCCGTTTGGAGCGGAAACTCGCGAATATGGAACCAATCTTTATACCTAGACGCTGCACCGTTTTTTAACACATCTTGAAACGGGGCAAACTCATAGCCGCAATGATTGAAGACTGCATCGAGCATGACGCGGATCCCTTTTTCATGGCAGCGCTTGACAAGTGTTTTCAACGTCTCTTTGTCCCCAAAGTGCGGGTCGATTTCAAAATAATCAGCGGTGTCGTATTTATGATTCGACGGCGCGCGGAAAATCGGCGTCAAGTAAATGCCGGTGATGCCGAGATCAGCCAAATAGTCAAGGTGATCGATGATTCCTTGCAAGTCGCCGCCGAAAAAGCTCGTCGGCGTCGGGTCCTCGCTTCCCCACGGCCGCGCCCCTTTCGGACTGATGGCCGGGTTGCCGTTGGCGAACCGCTCGGGGAAAATTTGATACCATACGGTGTCTTTTACCCAGTCCGGCGCTTGGAATAGGTCGACCCGATGAAGAAAGGGGAAGCAAAAGTAGTAAGCGGTGTCGTCGCTCGGAGCTTCATGGTAAAATCCTTTTTCCGTATAGACCAGTTGTTCGCCCCCAGCTCGAAGCACAAACCCATAGCGCAGCCGTCGATATGGCGGTTTGACTTCGGCGAGCCAATAGTCAAACAACCCGTCGCTTCCCGTTTTCCGCATCGGCATCGTTTGAAACTGCCAGGCGCCATCGTGCCATTCGTACGGGTCGCCAAAAAGCAGCTCGACGTGGTCGACATCATGTTTCTTTGTTTGAAGCCGGAGATGGAGCGTCTCGCTGTCATAAGCATAAGCGAAATGGTCGGTTGAGCGGTGGTGGATGGCTTCTTTCCTCATTTTCTTTTTCCTCCTTTGTTATCTGAAGCAACCGTTTGCATTAATGCTCAGCTATAATAAAAAGTACGTTAAGAGAAAAGAAAAGTCAAATTTTATAGAAAAAAGGCTTGTAAAATGAAAAATAAGCGTTATAATGGAGATGAGTGGTGCAATCGTTTTCATAGAAAGGATTAAAACTTATTTGCGCAAACGTTTTCCTTATGATTGTACCGCTAAGATTCCGTCATGATGACAGGAGGGGGATTATGAGAAAAGCGTTATCTTTCTTTCTCATGGCCGTGTTGTTGATTGGCGTGCTGGGTGCCTGCGGTCCCAAGCGCGATGTCCAGCAGCCGAAAGGAAACGACCAAAAGACGGCAGAACAGGACAAAAAGCCAGAGAAACTCGTCGTGTGGGTGAACGATGATGAAAAACAAAAACAAGCGTTAAAGGATATTTTTCAAAAGTACACAGAAAAAACCGGAATCAAAATCGAGATGGTTGGGGTCAACATGCTCGATCAAACGAAAAAACTAGCGCTCGACGGACCGGCTGGCAAAGGGCCGGATGTGTTCTACCAGCCGCATGACCGCATCGGCGACATTGTGCTGCAAGGATTGGCCGATCCAGTCGACCTTGGCGATGCGAAAGGCGAGTACAGTCCGACAGCCATCAACGCGGTCACCTATGACGGGAAAACGTACGGCGTGCCGATGGTCGTCGAAACGTACGGCGTGTTCTACAATAAAAACTTAGTTTCAGAAGCGCCGAAAACGATGGAAGACTTGATGAAGATCGCCAAGGAAAAAAACGAATGCAGCGAAAGACCAATATGGCTTTTTAATGGAAGCAGCCAACTTCTATTTTGTCTATCCGTTCTTCGCCGGATACGGCGGCTATGTGTTTAAAAATGAAAACGGCAAATACGACATAAGCGACATTGGGCTCGCGAATGATGGAGCCGTCAAAGGAGCCGAGCTCGTCCAATCGTGGTTTAAAAACGGCTACATTCCGAAAGAAATCACCGGCGATATTATGAACGGGCTGTTTACGAAAGGAAATGTGGCGGTTGCCATCACCGGACCATGGAACATCGCGTCGTATAAAGAAGCGTTGGGCGACAAATTAGCGACCGCACCGTTGCCGGTCTTAGACAACGGCGAGCATCCGAAATCGTTCGTCGGCGTGAAAACATGGATGTTATCAGCCTATTCACAAAACAAAGAATGGGCGGTCGATTTCATGAAATTTGTGACGAACGAAGAAAATTCGCTCCATTACTATGAAGTGGCAGGTGAAATGCCGGCGAATGAAAAAGCGTTGACAAATGAGAAAATTACGAACGACCCGCTGATCGCCGGCTTTGCGGAGCAAATCCAATACGGCGAGCCGATGCCGAACGTGCCGGAAATGTCGCAAGTGTGGGAGCCGATGGGCAATGCCTTGCAATTTATCGCGAAAGGCGACAACCCGAAAGCGGTGCTGAGTGAGGCGGTCAAAACGATTCAAGATAAAATCGCCGCCAGCGGCGCTGGAAAATAACGCGTGATATCGTGGTGGATAGGATCAGCCCTATCCACCATTCTTATCCATACGATAGGGGGGATTGGAATGCCGGAAGCAAACGTCCGCCATCGGCCGGCGGTGGCGATGGCGCTGTCGCTGTTGTTTGCCGGCCTTGGGCAATTGTACAACCGCCGGTATGTCAAAGGCATCTTGTTCATCATCATTGAGGCTTCGTTTTTGCTGACGTTTTATAACTTTTTGAACATCGGGCTGTGGGGACTCGTCACGCTTGGCGAAATCCCGATGCTTGATCATTCGATTTTTCTCTTGATTCAAGGATTGGTTTCGGTCATCATCATCGCTTTTGCCGCCGCCCTGCATATTGCGAACATCATTGATGCGCGCAACGATGCCCGCCGCCGGCAACGCGGCGAGCCGTTCCCATCGCTGATCGAATCGTGCCGTCATGCGTGGGATCGGGGGTTTCCGTACATCTTTGTGACGCCCGGGCTTGTGATGCTGTTGTTTATCGTGGTGCTGCCGCTGTTGTTTATGGTGTCGCTCGCGTTTACCGACTACAACTTGTACCACTCGCCGCCGCGCCATTTGTTGAATTGGGTTGGGTTGGAAAACTTCAAAAACTTAGTGTCGATTCCGATTTGGAAAAGCACGTTTTTTAGCGTTCTCGCCTGGACGATCGTTTGGACCGTGGTGGCGACAACGGCGCAAATCGCCCTTGGCCTGTTTTTGGCGCTCCTTGTCAACGACCCGCGCATCAAGTTCAAGCGGTTCATCCGCACGGTGTTGATTTTGCCGTGGGCCGTGCCAGCGTTTGTCACGATTTTGGTGTTTGCGGCGATGTTCAACGACAAATTCGGAGCCATCAACCGCGAAGTGTTGAGTTTGTTTGGGGTGTCGATCCCGTGGATGACCGATCCGTTTTGGACGAAAGTGGCGCTTATTTTGATTCAAACGTGGCTTGGCTTCCCGTTCGTCTTTGCGTTGTTTACCGGCGTTTTGCAAAGCATTTCCCGCGACTGGTACGAAGCGGCCGACATCGACGGAGCGACGCGCTGGCAAAAGTTCAAATCGATCACGCTGCCGCACGTCTTGTATGCGACGGCGCCGCTGTTGATTATGCAATATGCCGGCAACTTCAACAACTTTAACATCATCTATTTGTTCAACGACGGGGGACCCGCCGTGCGCGGACAAAACGCCGGGGGGACGGACATTCTCATTTCATGGGTGTACGATTTGACGTTCACGACGAACAACTACAATATGGCGGCGGCGATCTCGCTCATCATCGGCTTGATCGTCAGCGGGTTTGCCATTTACCAGTTCCGGCGCACCCGTTCCTTTAAAGAGGAGGGGAACATTTGATGAACCGCAAATGGAAATCGCGCGTGGAAGTAGCGCTTATTTATTTGTTTATCGCCTTCATGTTTGTCGTCATCGCCTATCCGCTCCTTTGGACGATCAGCATGTCGCTCAATCCAGGAACGAGCCTGTATTCGGCATCGCTCATCCCGGAGAAGTGGTCGTTTGAACACTACAAGTGGCTGTTTACAAGCCCAGAGAGCGACTATTTGCTTTGGTATAAAAACAGCTTGTTTGTCGCGGCGGCCAATGCGGCGTTGTCCGTCTTGTTTACGGCGCTCATCGCCTATGCGTTTTCGCGCTACAAATTCGTCGGGCGGAAAACGGGGCTGTATTTGTTTTTAGTGTTGCAAATGTTTCCGTCGCTCATGGCGATGGTCGCGATCTATATTTTGCTCAATATGCTCCATTTGCTCGATTCGCTGTGGGGGCTCATTCTCATTTATGTAGGCGGACAAATTCCGTTTAACGCCTGGCTGGTCAAAGGCTACTTTGATACGATTCCGCGCGAGCTGGATGAGGCGGCGCGCATCGACGGCGCCGGGCATTTCGGCGTCTTTTTCCGCATTATGCTGCCTTTGGCCAAGCCGATTTTGGCCGTTGTCGCGTTGTTCAACTTTATGGCGCCGTTCACCGACTTTTTGCTGCCGTCGATCGTCTTGCGCGACCCGGATAAATTTACATTGGCGGTCGGGCTGTTTAACTTCATCAGCGACCGGTTTGCGAACAACTTCACCCGCTTTGCCGCCGGCTCGATTTTGATTGCCGCGCCGATCGCCGTCGTCTTTTTGTTCCTGCAACGGTATTTGATTTCCGGCTTAACGGCCGGTGGCACAAAAGGGTAAGAACCGCTATCATAAATAGTGGGCTTACCCGTTTCCGAATGAGCAAATGAATCGGGAAGGGAGGAATGGAAATGGGGAACCGGCTCTTTATGCTGCTCGTCCTTCCGTTCCTTCTTTTTTATGCCATGCCGGCTGCGGCGGCGGAGAAAGAAGAACGGACGTGGCAAGATGAAGCCATTTATTTCATTATGGTCGACCGGTTTAACAATATGGATCCGACAAACGACCAGAACGTGAATGTGAACGATCCGAAAGGGTATTTCGGCGGCGACTTGAAAGGGGTGACGGCGAAACTCGATTACATCAAGGAGATGGGATTTACCGCCATTTGGCTGACGCCGATTTTTAAAAACATGCCGGGCGGTTATCATGGCTATTGGATTGAAGATTTTTATCAAGTCGATCCGCACTTTGGCACGCTGGGCGATTTGAAAACACTCGTCAAAGAAGCGCACAAGCGCGACATGAAAGTCATTTTGGATTTTGTCGCCAACCATGTCGGTTACAATCACCCATGGTTACATGACCCAACGAAAAAAGATTGGTTTCACCCGAAAAAAGAGATTTTCGACTGGAACGACCAAACACAGCTTGAAAACGGCTGGGTGTATGGGTTGCCTGATTTGGCGCAGGAAAATCCAGAGGTCAAAACGTATTTAATTGACGCTGCCAAATGGTGGATTAAAGAGACCGACATTGACGGCTACCGGCTCGATACAGTGCGCCACGTGCCGAAATCGTTTTGGCAGGAGTTTGCGAAAGAAGTCAAATCGGTGAAACAAGACTTTTTCCTTCTTGGCGAAGTGTGGAGCGACGATCCGCGCTATATTGCGGAATACGGCAAATACGGCATCGACGGATTTGTCGATTACCCGCTGTATGGCGCGGTGAAGCAGTCGCTTGCTAGGCGCGATGCGTCACTGCGCCCGCTGTATGATGTCTGGGAATACAACAAAACGTTTTACGACCGACCGTATTTGCTCGGGTCGTTTTTGGACAACCATGATACCGTGCGGTTTACGAAGCTCGCGATTGACAACCGCAACAACCCGATTTCACGCATTAAACTGGCCATGACGTATTTGTTCACCGCCCCTGGCATTCCGATCATGTATTACGGGACCGAAATCGCCATGAACGGCGGCGAAGACCCGGACAACCGCCGCTTGATGGATTTCCGCGCCGATCCGGAGATCATCGATTACTTGAAAAAAATCGGCCCGCTCCGCCAACAGCTGCCGTCTTTGCGGCGCGGCGATTTTACGCTCCTGTATGAAAAAGACGGCATGGCGGTGTGGAAACGGCAATATGAAGATGAAACAACGGTTATCGCCATCAACAACACGGGCGAAACGCAGCACGTTCACCTAACGAACGACCAGTTGCCAAAAAACAAAGAGCTGCGCGGCTTTTTATTGGACGATCTCGTCCGCGGCGATGATGACGGCTACGACCTTGTGCTCGATCGCGAAACGGCGGAAGTATACAAGCTGCGGGAAAAAACGGGGATCAACATCCCGTTTATCGCCGCCATCGTATCGGTTTACGTGCTGTTTCTTTTGTTTTTATATTTGGTGAAAAAACGGGCAAAACGGATCAATGAATAAATGGAAAGGAGGGGGCTTATGACCGTTACGATTAAAGATGTGGCGAAACGAGCGAACGTTGCGCCGTCAACCGTCTCGCGCGTCATCGCCGACAGCCCGCGCATCAGCGAGAAGACGAAACAGCGGGTGCGCGAAGCGATGAAAGAGCTCGGCTATCACCCGAACTTTATTGCTCGCAGCCTCGCGAGCCAGGCGACGCAAGTGATCGGCATCGTCATGCCGAGCTCGGCCGACCAAGCGCTGCAAAACCCGTTTTTCCCGGAAGTCATCCGCGGCATCAGCAAAGCCGCCCATGAAAAGCGGTACGCCTTGCAAATGTCGACCGGGGAAAAAAAAGGTGAGATTTACGAACGGGTGGTGGAGATGCTGCAAGGACGGCGCGTCGACGGCGTTATTTTGCTTTACTCACGGCAAAACGATAAGCTCATGAAGTACTTGTTAAAGCATGGCTTTCCGTTCGTCGTCATCGGCAAACCGCACCAAAAAGCGGAACAAGTGACCCATGTCGACAACGACAACGTCCAGGCGGGGAAAGATGCGGCAAACTGGTTGATCGCTCGCGGGCACGAACGCATCGCGTTTGTCGGCGGCAATCCGCAATATTTGGTGACCGTCGACCGCCAAACCGGCTACGCCGCGGCCTTGCAGGAGGCGGGGCTTCCGTACCGGCCGGAATACGTCGTCCATGCAGAATTTTTGCAGGAAGGCGGCCAAGAGGCGATGAAGGAGCTTCTTTCGTTGCCTGAGCCGCCGACCGGGCTTGTCGTCGCTGATGATCTCATGGCGCTCGGCATCTTGAAAACGCTTGATGAAATGGGGCTTGGCGTCCCGGAAGATGTTTCGATCGTCAGCTTCAACAACACGCTGCTCGCCGAAATGTCGCGTCCGCCGCTCACGTCGGTTGACATCGGCATTTTTCAGCTCGGCTATGAAGCGGCGAAAAGTTTAATTGAGAAAATCACCAACCCGAATGAACCGATCAAGCGCATCATCATTCCCCACCGGCTTGTGGAGCGGGGGTCGTGTGCACAGCGTTAGAAAGAAGCGGTGTTGGCAAAGAGACGTCCGTCGTATTGGCGGGCGTTTTTTTGTTTTCGAGCATGATCATATTTTCATTTTGGTCACCATGCAAAAGTATTGTGGACAGCGTATGTTCAGGTTTGGAAGGAAGAAACGAAAAAATTAAGGGAAAATTAAGCAACCCTTTGGATAATCGGAGTGTCGATGCTTATTTGAAATGGAGAAAGGGGAATGCGAAGTGAAAAAATGGATCATCGCGTTGGTCGCGATTGTGGCTGCAGCCGGCGCCGGCGGTGCATGGTACTTCACGCAGGCCAAAAGCGAGCCCGCCATGGCTCAGACGGCGACCGCTTCAGTGCAAAAAGGAACGTTGGAAGTGAAAGTGAGTGGATCGGGAACGGTTGAGTCCGTAACGAGCACGGACATTCAAGCTGACGGCAGCAAAGAAGTGGATGAAGTGCTCGTTTCCGAAGGGGAAACCGTGACGAAGGGGGAAGACCTCATTACATTTACTGATGGCAGCGATCCGATTGAAGCGCCAGCAGCTGGAACGATCACCTCGCTCGACGTGGAAGAAGGAGACCGCGTCAATGACGGACAAGTCGTCGCCCATCTCACCAATTACAGCGATTTGCAAGTAAAAGTGCAAGTGGATGAGCTCGATATTCCAAAAGTGAAGGTCGGACAAACCGCTGCGATTAAGATCAACGCTTTTCCTGAGGCGACATATACCGGAAAGGTCACCTCCATCGCCAAAGAAGGGACGGTTTCGAACGGTGTGTCGACTTTCGATGTGACGGTGCACATCGATAAACCGACGAATGTGAAAATCGGCATGACAGCGGAAGTAAGCATTTTAGTCGAAAAGAAAGATAATGCGTTGTATGTTCCGATCGAAGCGGTTCACACGATGAATGATGAAAAGTTTGTGCTTGTCGTCCAACAGTCAGCGGACGGGAGCAGCACGGCTGTGCGCCAAACGGTGAAAACCGGCATTAGCAATGAAGACAACATTGAAATTACCGATGGATTGAGCGAAGGGCAAATCGTGCAGCTGCCGAGCGTTTCTACTTCCTCCAGTACGAATAATCCAGGGCGGCAAGAAAGAATGATGGGCGGGATGCCAGGGATGGGCGGCATGCCAGGAGGCGGAATGAACCGTCGGACAGGTGGCCAGCCATGAGAGGAAGGAGGAGAATCGTATGTTGATGATTGATATTCAAGGGATGACGAAAGCGTACCGTTTAGGAGGAGAAACGGTGCATGCGCTGCGCGGGGTTTCATTGCAAGTCAAACGAGGGGATTTTGTTGCGATTGTCGGTCCCTCTGGTTCGGGCAAGTCGACGTTGATGAATATGATCGGCTGCCTTGATCGCCCGGATTCCGGCAGCTACCGGCTCGACGGGAAGGAAGTCAGAACGATGAAAGAGGATGAACTCGCCGTCATTCGCAATCAAAAAATCGGATTTGTATTTCAAAATTTCAATCTTCTATCCAAACTGACGGCGCTGGAAAACGTTGAGCTTCCCCTCATTTATCGGGGAGTGAAGGTGAAAGAAAGGCGAGCCATTGCCTATGAATGCCTTGAAAAAGTGGGGCTGCAGGAGCGAGTCCACCATTTGCCCAACCAGCTGTCAGGCGGCCAGCAACAGCGCGTCGCCATTGCCCGCGCTCTTGTCGGCCATCCGCCGATTTTGCTCGCTGACGAGCCGACCGGCGCGCTTGACAGCAAAACAAGCAAAGAGATTATGCACATCATGAAGCAGCTCAATGAGCAAGGGCATACGATCGTACTCATCACCCATGATTGGGAAGTCGCCAGAGAAGCGAAGCGGATCGTCCGCATTCAAGATGGCGAGTTGTTGGAAGAAAGAGGTGAGTTCGTTGGGGCTTCTTCCATCCATTAAAATGGCGTGGCGCAGCATTCGCGGCAACAAGTTGCGCTCCTTTTTGACGATGTTGGGCATGATCATCGGCGTATCGTCCGTCATCGTGCTCGTCTCCATCGGTCGAGGCTCAAGTGAGCAAGTGACAAGCCAAATCAATCAGCTCGGAACGAATTTATTGACGGTCAACGTCATGAACAGCGATGAAGTAAAGCTGACGGTTGAAGACATGAACAAGTTTCGCGAACTTTCCGGTGTAAAGGACATCGCTCCTATCGTGTCTGGGAGAGTGAATGTCAAACAAGGGACTGCTTCAGCGCAAGTATCGTTAATCGGCACGACAGCTTCGTATGAAGCGGTTCGCGATGTCAATGTGAGCAGCGGCCGATTTTTATCAGACATCGATATCGAGTACAGGCAAAAAATCGTCGTGCTCGGCGCGACGATAGCGCAAACGTTGTTTGGATTCGGGGATCCGGTTGGCCAGTACGTGCAAATCGATGGGACATCGTTTAAAGTTGTCGGCGTTTTGGCGTCCAAAGGCGGTTCTCTTGGACAAAGCGGGGACGATGTCATTTTGATGCCGCTGTCGACCGCCCAGCGCCTGACAAAGACGATGAACATCCAAACCGTGTATATCCAGGCAGACAAGGCTTCAGACGTCAACTTCGTGATGGTGGAAGCAAAACGGCTTCTTGCCCATTTGTTCCCAAACAATGAAGACAGCTACAGCGTCTTTAATCAGCAGGATTTGATGGAAACGGTCAGTTCCGTAGCCGATACGATGACGCTGATGCTTGGCGGCATCGCTGGCATCTCGTTGCTTGTCGGCGGCATCGGGATTATGAACATCATGCTCGTCTCGGTGTCCGAGCGGACGAAAGAAATTGGCATCCGCAAAGCGGTCGGCGCCAAACGCCGCCACATTTTGCTTCAATTTCTTGTTGAGGCGGTGGTGCTCAGCTCATGCGGTGGAGCCATTGGCGTCGTTCTTGGATTTGGTGTTGGCCAAGTGCTGAAGTCGGTGATGGGGATGACAATCTCCTATTCCCCTTCCGTGTCATTGCTCGCCTTTTTGTTCTCTTTGTTGGTCGGAGTGGTGTTTGGCGTATTTCCAGCGAACAAAGCGGCCAAGCTTGACCCGATTCAAGCGTTGCGCTACGAATAAAAGAAAGAAAAACAAAGCGTTCGCATCATGCGGCGCTTTGTTTTTCCTTTCCCGATACGGCATGTATGGTGCTTAGCTGTTGCCTTTCACTGCGAAGGGAAGTTCCTTACAGCCATAGGTTAAAAAAGAGGAGGGAAGATAGTTGAAGCTGCTTGTTGTCGAGGATCACCACGACTTGCGGGAGGCTATGATCGAGATGCTGGCGGATGAGTTTGAGGTTGATGGGGCATGTGACGGCGATGAAGGGTTGTTTTTAGCGCAGCAAAACATTTACGACGCCATCATCTTGGACGTTATGCTTCCCGGCATCGATGGTTTTTCCATCGTCCGTCGTCTTCGTGAAGACGGAATCGAAACGCCGGTGTTGTTTCTGACGGCGAGAGACTCGCTTGAAGATCGGGTGAAGGGACTTGATTTTGGCGGAGACGATTACTTGGTGAAGCCGTTTCAGTCTCCGGAACTGAAGGCGCGTCTGCGGGCTCTTTTGCGGCGCAGCGGCGCCCTGACGACGAAACAGACGATCCGCTACCGCGGCATCGAATTGTTTGGCAAAGAAAAAGGAGTCGTGGTTGACGGTCAACCGCTGAAATTGACCAGCAAACAGTACGAGCTTTTGGAATATCTCGTTCATAACCAAGGCGTCATTTTAACGAAGGAACAAATTTTTGACCGTATTTGGGGATTTGACTCTGATACGACGATCGCCATTGTCGAAGTGTTCGTTCATCAGCTGCGGAAAAAGCTTGAGCCGTTTGGCTATCATGCAGATATTCAAACTGTCCGCGGCATCGGCTACATGCTGGTGCGGGAGCAGGAGTGAAAATGTGCCATGTTTCACAAAACCCTTTGGCGTTTGACATTCGTCAACTCGCTCGTCGTGTTTTTCGTGATTAGCGCGCTTGGCGTCGTGCTGTACGTGTATATGCAGGAGCGTCTGTACCATGCGGCCGATGTTCCGCTTGAACGATTGGCGGAGCGGATTAGGCAGGGCGGGCCATGGCGTAAGGATGATGCGCTGTTAGGAGATCCGCTCTTTCATGATCCGCTGTTGCGCGACCCGCGGCTGTTGGTGGTCATCTGGAACGAGAAAGGAGAAATGGTCGGCATGACCCGCGACGCTTCTTTTTTCACCGGGCTGCCGCTCACTCCCCCAGAAAGGCTTGATGAACTGTATGAGGTGAACGTAGGCCATCTCTATTTTCGGACGTTGGCTGTTGAAGTGAATACGGCGTTTGGCCCGATAACGGTGCAAATGCTGCGTAATACGAACTCTGAACGCGAGCTGCTTGGCGAATTGATGTTCATGATTGCAGTAGGATGCATGCTGAGCGCTCTGTTTGCCATCGCGGCAGGCTATTTTCTGGCTGGCCGGGCGCTCGTTCCCATTCAAGCGGCGTGGAAAAAACAGCAGCAATTTGTCTCCGACGCCTCCCATGAATTGCGCACGCCTCTTTCTGTCATTCAGGCAAAAACGGATGCGCTTTTTCGTTCTCCGAAAGCAACCATTGAAGAGAAAAGCGTCGATATTTCTGTGATCGCCAAAGAATGCCGCCGCTTGTCGCGGCTCGTTTCCCAACTGCTCACCTTGGCGCGTTCAGACTCGAATCAGTTGGAAATGCAAAAAGAAGCGTTTCGGCTGGATGAATTGGTCCGCGACATTGGCGAACAGTACAGCGAGATCGCTTCGTACCAACAGAAAACGATGAGCGTCGAAGCGCAAATCCCTATTGAGTGGGTGGGCGACCGTGAACGCATCCATCAATTGATCGTCATTTTGCTTGACAATGCCTTGAAATATACGACGGAAGGCGGACACATTCGCCTTGCATGCCATCGTTTTTCCTCATCGGTCGTGGTGGAAGTTGAAGATGACGGCATCGGCATTCCAACTGAAGATCTCCCTCGCATTTTCGACCGCTTTTACCAAAGCGACAAGGCGCGCTCGCAATCGGATGGAGCCGGTCTTGGATTGGCGATCGCCAAATGGATTATTGATCAACACCATGGCAAGGTGAAGGTGGAAAGCAAACTCGGCGAAGGAACGCGGTTTCAAGTGATGTTCCCGGCGGCGAGATGGAAATATAAGCGGTCGGGGGATTAAACATTGACGTTCTGTTTATGTTTGTATACAATTGTATACGAATAGGATCAGAAGGAGGGAAAGCATGGAACCGAAGCATCCGCACGATCGCCATGAAGGATGGGAGTTGTTTCGGCAATTAAACCGTTACATGAATGAACAGTTTGCTCCGCAAGATGAAGTGCTTGCCAGCATCCGACGCTCAATGGAGGAAAACGGCCTTCCGCCGATTTCTGTTTCGCCGGCGACAGGAAAGCTGTTGACGATGCTTGTCGCCATCTCCGGCACCAAAAACGTGTTGGAAATCGGAGCGCTTGGAGGCTACAGCGGTGTTTGTCTCGCGCGCGGGCTTGGGCGGGGCGGGTTGTTGACGTCGCTTGAGCTTGTGGAGGACTATGCCCGCTTGGCAAAACAGAACCTAGAAAAAGCCGGTTTCGGCAGCCAAGTCGTGTATATGGTTGGACCAGCCTTGGAAAGCCTTGAAGCGCTTGTTGCCCAAGGCTCGCGCTTCGACTTCTTCTTCATTGATGCGGACAAAGAAAACTATGTTCATTATCTCGATTATTGCCTCCGCCTCGCCAATCCGGGCGCGATCATCGCAGCGGACAACACCATGGCAGGAAGCGGCATTGGCACTCCGCGCGCCTTGGGACGGCGCGGGGAAATCATGAGGCAGTTCAATGAGACCGTTGCTCGGCATCCAGCGCTTGATGCCTTGTTTCTCCCCATTGGGGACGGTGTGACGGTGGCGAGAGTGAAAGCGGCGAAGGAGGAAAGATGACGGCATGCATGGACATTTTTTTCATGGACATGGACATCCATTCGAAGGCCATCCCGCATGGAAAGGCGCGCATATGCACAAAGGGCCGCATCGCGGCGCCAAAACGTTCCGTCGCGGGCGGGCGCTCGAATTTTTAGCACGGCTTTATGTCAAACGGGAGACATTGAAACAGCAACTGCAATCGCCGGAGCTTCAATCGATTCATCCCGTGCTGACAGGAGAGTTGAAAGCAATCGAGATGGTGATCAATGAATTCATCCAATCGTTTGATATTCATGACGAAGAGCTGAGCAGTATATGGGGAGTTCAAAACCGCGACGGAGATGCCCCTATCGATGAACAGCGCAACGATGAGGACAGCAGCGAACAATAATCGCATCATCATCAACAGAGAAAGGGAGAGGATTTATGTTCGTGCAAATGCGTAAAATCACAGTGCTGAAGGATTCGCCGACCAAGTGGCTGAGCGGTTTCGAAAGCCTGGAATCATCGAACAGCAAGAGGGGTTTGTTGATTTGAAAATTTTGGTTAAGAAAGCGCGCCGCGGCGATGAGGAAGTCGTCATTTTGATTACATGGGAATCGGAGGAGCATTGGAAAAAATGGGAGAAAAGCGACGCTCATATCGCCGGACATAAACAGAGACGAAATGAAGCGAAGCCGGAGTACATCCTCAATGTCGAAGTCGGACATTATGAGGTGAAGGCGGTGAAACAGGCGGCACAGTCAGCGTCGGCTGAAGATTGAAAAAGGGAAATGAAAAAGAGCTCCTCTTTTCGCTCATGGCATTGGCGTTGAGAGGAGCTGAATGCGGTTATGGTTTTATGTTGCTTGGAATGCTGGGTGTTCCGTACGTATGGAATGTTTCCACTGTTTTGTTTCCCCAAGCCTGCCCTCGTTTCCTCTCTTCTTCGGTCCATGTAATTGGTTTCCAATCCGGAGCCAAGACAAGATAGCCTCCGGAACATACTTCAATTCGATTGCCGCCGGGCTCGTACACATATGTCGTATACGTTTGATTGATGGCATGCTTGCTTGGGGAAAGCTCGATGTAAACGCCGTGATCTACAAATACATTGGCCGCTCTCACGATATCGGCCATGCTTTCCACAGCAAAAGCGATATGATGAAGCCGTCCTCTTGATCCGGTCGCATCTTTTGTATAAACAATATCATACGACTTGTTCGTGGCTCGATACCAAATTCCTGTTTTTCGGCCGTCATTCATCACGATTTGTTCCGTCAGACGAAGACCAAGGATCGTTTCCGCAAACTCCCCGTCTTTTTCGGGATTGGAAGATAAAAAGTTAATATGGTCTAATGTCTTGACAGCGGCTCCATGTCCAGTGAATTTTTGCGGCTGATTTTTCCAATAAGGCTTGAGATGATCGGGCGCCTCATAAAAATTAGTCTCATAGTACAATTCCATCACATGGCCGTCCGGGCTGTAAAAACGATATGCTTTGCCGTGTCCTTCATCGCCGTCAATCCATCCGATTCCTTGTCCTGTTTCTTCAATGGCATGCACTTTTCTTTCCAAGGCTTCAAGGCTTATCGTTCTCAATGCCGTATGGCCGATTCCAGCATGTTCAGCTTTTGTCAACTTTAAGGAATACTCTTCGTAATCCCCCCAGCAACGCAAATATGCAGACTGGCTGTTTCGATACACTTCTTGCATTCCGAGAATATCAGTAAAAAAATGAACACTTTCTTCGAATTTTGGCGTCAACAGTTCTACATGACCAAGATGGGCGATATCGAAGTCGAGCTTTTTTGTTGTTGTCATGGTCTCCCCTCCGCATTAATTAAACATTATTGTTTAACAATTTAACTATACAAAATGCAAAAAGTTATGTCAATAAGCGCTTTCATATTCAGTTGTCATCCGCTTCAAAATGCTGCGCAAAGAAAAACGTTTTGCGAAACATTGACGAATTCAATTTCATCATTGAAAATAAATGTATAATCATATTGTTAAACAAAATGGAGATGGAGCGATGACAATGGCCAAAAGACCGATGGATGTAGCTTATGAATATATTAAAGAACGAATTATGAACGGCACGTTTTTGCCTTCGCAAAAGTTAAATGAAAGCGAGCTGTCTGCGCAAATCGGCGTCAGCGAAATACGGTCAAAAAAGCGTTATTTAAATTGGAGCAGGAACATTTAGTAGATATGGAAGAAAACAAAGGGGCAACGGTGAAATCATTTACTGTCAAAGAAGTTTCCAACTATTTTGAGATCCGTGAAGCATTGGAAGGACTGATCATCCGCAGTGCGGTGGAACGGTTGACGGAGGAAGACCTTCGACAAATGGAAGAAATTTGTGAGAAGATGGAGACATATTTAGATATGGGGGATTTTGAAGAATATTCACAGCTTAACAAACGGTTTCATGATATGATTTATCGCGCGAGCGACAATCAACAGGCGGTGGAAATGGTCAACTTGATCAAAGGCCAACTTCTTCGCTACCATTTGCGGACGATTTTGATTCCAGGACGAAAGGAAAATTCAGCGAAAGAACATCAGCAAATTTATCGCGCGTTAAAAGAGCGAAATGCTGAGGAAGCGGAAAACGCTGTTCGCCGTCATATTGCCAATATCCGAAAAACGATCGAAGAGCACTTTGCCTTTTTAGTTTAGCATCTTTCCGAAAGAAGTCTCCCACTTCGAAACGAAGGGAAAGAAGGAGAAATTCGATTGGCTTAGCCAACCAATACGATAGAATATGGTTAGAACG